>JAKPJF010000213.1 GCA_029554345.1 Spirochaetota bacterium
GCCTTTTATGACGGCATTAATTTAAAAATTGATTGAGCAAGTTTAACTGAAATATTAATCCCGCGAGGCTTTTATGTTTTCATTTCCTTATACTGAATTTTCTTCCCGTTTGAACCACATGAAAAACTTTCTTTCCGACAAGGGGATATCTGCCGCTGTTTTCAATCAACCTTCTGAACTTTATTATTATTCAGGTTCGGTCATTCCGCTTTATCTCGTCATACCGGCAGAAAGCGATGCTTTCATTCTTGCGAGAAAGGGTGAACAGAAACTCAGACAAAGTGTTTCACACATAGAGACTCTTTACTTTACAGGAAGCAGTGATCTTAAAAAAATCTGGTCAGACAGAAAACTTGATACCGCATCAAAAATCGGATTTACACTTGATTCGACATCATATTCATCAATAGAAAGAATTATTAAACTTTCACCTTCAGCCTTACCATACGACCTCTCATGGGATGCAAGATTTCTCAGAATGAAAAAAACCCCTGCAGAGATAGAAATAATGAAACAAGGCGGTAAAATTGCAGCAAGAATCCCCGAAATTGTAAAAGAGAATTTTACGGCAGGAATGACAGAACTTGAAATCAGTCTTTACATCGAAAATTTTTTCAGACTAAACAAATCAAGCGGACTCAACAGCAAACAAGAAGCTCTCGTAGTTTCTCCTGGAGTATGCTCTTCCGGCATTAACACGCTTTCAGGCAACAAGTTTGACGGTATTTGTTCAGGAAAAGGGATTTCACATGCCAACCCTTTCGGGGCATCTGATGATACCATAAAGGAACATGATCCCATTATTTTCGATTATGCATTCATTCTCGAAGGTTACCATCTTGATATCACAAGAATGGCAAGTATCGGAAAACCTTCTGATAAAGTTCAAAAAGCATATCAAGCAATGCTCACTATCCATAAAGAAATAATTTCCATGATAAAACCCGGAGTTATCTGGGAAGATGTTTTTTTACATGCAGAAAAAAGAGCTTCTGATTTCGGTTATTCAAATGAGTTTATGGGACTCGGTTCTGACAAGGTTCGTTTCGTAGGTCACGGTGTTGGTCTTCTTCTCGACGAGCCGCCGTTTCTCGCACCGAAAATGAAATATGAAATAGCCGAAAACATGACAATCGCCATCGAACCGAAAGTATCACTCGAAGGAATCGGCGTCGTCGGAATTGAAGACACTATTCTGGTAACAAAAGACGGTGCGGAAATAATTACTCCCGCACCGTACGACTATATTATTCTTTGATTTTTTGAATCAATAAAATTTTACCAGTGATAATCCGTAAGTATAATTTTCACCCCAATCCTTGAAAACAAGAAAAATGGAATTATCACTGCTGATTGCATTAATATAATCGACAGAGTAAGATGAGAAACCTTGTCCTCCGGCATAATTCCATTTTCCGGAAAAGTATTTCATGCAAGAGCATCTCAGACTTCCGCCTCCTACTTCTTCTTTAAAAAAGGCGAATAATGAACCCTGACAAAACACAAGTTCTCCGTTTGCTGCAGACATTTTTCCATTGCATGGAAGAGGACCTAAATCCTTCCAGGTTCCTTTATTAAATAATTTAACTGCCGGTTTTGAATTAATCGTTCCGTCTCTGTATAAAACTGCAATTCCGTCATCAGTTTCTGCAAGTTTCGGATATGTTCCGATGTCAGAAGAAATTCCTCTACTGCCGAGATATTTCCAGCCATCCGTCGAATCAAAGTATCTGACCGATGTTTTTCTGCTGAAAGATTCATCACAATAAGAAATATAAACTGTTCCTGTCTTTGAAATCAGAAGGTCAATGTCAGAAACATCACCCTCACTTGCGGCAGAACTTCCAAGCGCTTCCCATATTCCAGTTCTTAAAGAACATACATAAACGACTGCCCCGCCGACACCGTAATCTTTGCACGCAGCATAAAGCTTTTCGTTTTGAATTTTGATGTTAACATAATTTACTGTGTCCGATGAAATGCCTTCACTCGATCCGAGAAAGCTCCACGAAGTACCTTTTCCGCTATATTTTAAAACAACAAGCTTACCATCCTGAGCGGCACTGCACATCGCCAGATAAAGCTTTCCTGAATCATCAACCGCAATAGATGTAAACATGGCCTTGTCCGAAGAAGTATAAATACTTTCCCAAGTTTGACCATCATCATCAGATTTTAAAACCAATGGTGAATATTTTGTTCTGGAAGATGAATACTTATCAGCAACATACACTCCGCATGCAATATAAATTGTTTTTTCATAAACAGCAATAGTCGGATCAATTACAAATCCTCCGGCAAAATTACTTTTCACATAAGAAAAAACCGGATTCGGATTCTGATAATTGAAAATTACGGATTTTCTTTCTGCAAGTACCGAATTCTTATCTTTTATGAAAAGGTATAGAACTCGTGAACCGTATCTCTCTTTATCCTGTAACACATAATGCGACGGTTTGACCGTCTGCCATCTCGAATCATCTCTGTTCGGCATTATAGACTGATTATCGTCTTCAGGTTTTCTTTCATGAATAAGATAACCGGTAACCTCACCGCTTGTTTGAATCGAAAAAGAAATATCCGGGGATATCGTCGGATTATCCCCCTCAATCTTAAAAGAATCAATGCTTGCTAAAGATTCGGGTTCAGTAGAATAATTTTGTTCATCACATCCCGCATTGAATGCTGTAACGAGCATTATTATCCAAAGAATAATTTTGTTTTTCATGGACTTTCTCCTGCAATCGCATATATTCACAAACCGCCTTTTTAAATTCAAAACATTGAATAAATTAAGCAGTCTTTGTGTTTATTGATAATGCGAAAACAGAATGGAATATTTTTCGGCATGGTTTCCCCTTTTTGTTTACGCGACAAAAATTGAACAACCGCCATGGTATTCGGACTCCGGATATGATTGAAATCTACCCGTTACCGTAGCGCGACTGTGTCCGGTTTTCACGGACTTCCCCATTAATAGGGCGGTTGAATACCTGCAATGTTCTAACTGATAGTTTATAAGTCTATAAAAAAACCAATTCATAAGCTTATTTTACTTAACTTATAGATTTCATGAATACAGCAGATTCCGCTTGATATAAATATTTCTCTGTGATACTCTATTTTTTCTGAGGAAAACAATGCAAAAACTGGACAATGACCTCATGTTTGAATTTATGGAAAGCGTATCAGAAAAGTGCCGGTCTTTCATAACCTACCAGTCGATAGGAAAATAATCTTTCAGAAACTTTCCGCACCAGTGTTTTCCGGTGTTGATGCCGTCAAAAAGCGGATCCAAAACTCGCGCGGCTCCGTCAACTATATCAAGCGGCGGCTGAAAATCATGAAGCTCCTTTTTCATTTCAGACAAATGAGCCGGATCTTCATCCGTTACCCATCCTGTATCAACGGCATTCATATAGATCCCG
>JAKPJF010000004.1 GCA_029554345.1 Spirochaetota bacterium
CATAACACACATCTCAAAATATTACTACAGCGGTACATGGAACACCTCCGAAAAGTTGCTCTTCAACTGGAAGGAGGAAGAAGGAGGCAATTTTGAGCATCTCATCAAGACGTTTTTCGACAGGGAACGAATTCTGAAGCTTATTACCGATTTTATCCTCTTTACCCGTCAGGACGATGAGCTAAAAAAGGTGGTACTGCGGCCGCATCAAATGAGAGCCATCGATAAAATCGTTGAACGTGCCCATGATGTGGAAAAGAAGCGAGGACTTGTATGGCATACGCAGGGCTCGGGCAAAACCTATACCATGATTATTGCAGCGCAGAAGATTATCCAAAATCCGCTCTTTGAAAATCCTACTGTTATTATGCTGGTTGATAGGAACGAGCTCGAGAGTCAGCTTTTTGCCAATATCACCGGTGTGGGCATTGGTAATGTTGAGGTCACGGAGAACAAGGAGCATCTGCGGGAACTGCTTTCACGCCAGAAGTGCGGCATCATCGTTACCATGATTCATAAGTTTGAGGGAATGCCAGAAAACATCAACACTGCCAGGAATATCTTTGTGCTGGTGGATGAAGCGCACCGAACCACCGGCGGAAAGCTTGGCAACTTTCTGATGGGTGCGCTACCCAATGCTACCTTCATAGGATTTACCGGCACACCTATCGACAAAACACAGTACGGTAAGAGCACCTTTGTTACTTTTGGCAAGGATGATACGCCGCACGGTTATCTCGACAAATACAGTATTGCGCAGTCCATAGAGGATGGTACGACGGTACCTCTTTACTATACTCTTGCGCCCAACGATCTGCAAGTTGATAAGGAAGTGCTCGAAAAGGAATTTTTGAATCTTGCCGAAACTGAAGGAATAAACGATATAGAAGCGCTGAATAAGGTACTCGAAAAAGCAGTAACGCTCCGAAATATGCTCAAGAGCCATGAACGGGTGGAAAAGGTTGCCTTCTATATTGCAGACCATTACAAAAAATTCATCGAACCCATGGGTTACAAAGCTTTTGTGGTAGGTGTGGACAGAGAAGCTTGCACCTTATACAAGAAAGAGCTTGACAGGTATCTTCCGCCTGAATATTCGAAGGTTGTGTACAGTTCATCTTTTAACGATCCAGAAGACTTAATCAAATATCAGCTTTCAGAAACCGAAGAAAAACAAATACGAAAAGCATTTCGCAAGCCGAATGAACTGCCAAAAATACTGATAGTAACCGAAAAACTTCTCACTGGTTTCGATGCGCCCATTCTCTACTGTATGTATCTCGACAAGCCCATGCGTGATCATGTGCTGCTGCAGGCTATTGCCCGCGTCAATCGTCCTTATGAAGATGAAGAAGGGAGAAAAAAAGTGTCGGGTTTCGTACTCGATTTTGTTGGCATTTTCGATCATCTGGAAAAAGCCCTTGCATTCGATTCGCAGGATATTGCCGGCATTGTGAGAGATGTAGAAATGCTGAAGGAAAGGTTCAAAGAAGAGATGGAAAAGGCAAGGAAAAATTACCTGACCATTATCGGCGGGAAAAAGCAAGATAAAGCAGTGGAAGCTTTGCTGAATTATTTTCTGGAAGAAGAAATCAGGAATGAATATTATCGGTTTTTCAAAGAATTATCAACTGTTTACGAAATTATTTCACCCGATGCTTTCCTGAGGAATTATTTGGACGATTACGAAACGCTTTCGAGAATGTATCAAATTTTGAGAGAAAATTACGATCGGGGCATCGACATCAATAAAGATTTTACCCGAAAAACGATTGAACTGGTAAAAAAGCATACGAAAAGCGGAGAAATTCAGCCTACCATCGATATATTCGAAATTAATGAAAAAACGCTGGAAAAAATTGAAAAAAGCAAAGCCTCCGATATAGAAAAAGTTTTCAATCTTATTAAAAGTATAGAGCGAACCGTAGCACAGGAAGGCGATACGGCTCCCTATCTGAAATCGATTGCCGAAAAAGCCGAAATGCTGGCAAAACTTTTTCAGGACAGGCAAAAAACGACACAGGAAACGCTCGAAGAGCTGAAAAAAATCATTGAAGAAATCGTTACGGCCAAAAAGGAACAAGTAGAGAAAAACATGACAAGTGAAATTTTCAGTATTTATTGGATATTGGACAGATCCGGTTTTGAAAATGCCACTTCAATGGCAAACGAGATGGAAAAAGTATTTGAAGAATATCCTCACTGGCAAAAGAGCAACAAACACGGCATAAAAATCAGACAAAAGCTTTACGAAGTATTGGTTCATTCGGGAATTACCGATAGTAAAAAAATTTCAGAAACCGCTCAGCAAATTATGAAATTGTTAAACGTCAAAATTTGAAATGACCACGCACGAAGAATTAAAAAACAAAGTGTTGACTTTAGCCGACGAAGTGGGCGTAAAGCCCAATGCCATTCATATCAGAGCCATGAAAAGGAAATGGGCAAGTTGTTCCAGTAAAGGTCGGTTGACCTTCAACGAAACATTGCTTGACGAACCAAAGGAAGTACAGTATAAAGTTATTTTGCACGAATTGCTCCATCTGAAATATCCCAATCACGGTAAAATGTTCAATATCCTGTTGAAAAGTTATCTGGGAAAAATCAGTCCCGATAAAAATTAGATTTTCTCTGCCATAAAAAATGGATAGAAAGGACGCCTTAGAAATTTTGGGCAACAACATCAGTCGTCTGAATGTTACACGAAACGGAGAAATCAGCATTTATCAGCAGAAAAAATCAGCTTAAATCTGCGTGAGAAAATAAATGTGAATTTATTCAAACCTTATTTTACTAAAACCTTATTAACACGACAAATCCACCACCCTAATTGAATTTTATGAGCTTATTAAAAATTAAAAAATCCGGAGATTTTTGTTGCTGATGAATGCTTGTAGTAGTAAGGAAGGTATGTAAAGAAATCCTTGTTTTTGTGGAAGGAAGTTGGTTTATGAGTTTTAAAGGATGACCTTATTGATTTTTATTTCAATTCCTTTGGGTGCGATTGCGTTTCCTGTGATAAATGGGACGGATGCATACATCTGTCTTGGATATGCGAAAAGCCTTTTCAATCTGCCAAAGATTCTTGTAGTTTTTCATTACTTCCTCTATGCAATACATGTGGGTTTCGTAATCAATTTCTACACTGATTTTACCACTCAACTTCAGATATTTGTTATATCCCCTGTTGTTGATATTCGATTTGGTCAATTTGCCCGATTTGATCTGCTTCTCAATTCTATCTAAACCTTGTTTGCGATTGTAACAGTCCTTCTTGGCTCTGGCAGTTGAATAGTTTACTATCCATCGAATATTGTCCGATTTTTTTTATACTCACCGTCATCCCATCGGTAAATTTTATGGCAAGTATTTTCTCTTTGATCCTTTCGTTTTGTTTCTTCACCCTTGCTTCCAAAATATATTCATATTCGTTAGACTCCAGTGCCTTAATGTTTTCTTTGGAGAGAAGACCTGCATCGGCTATCACCACAGGTTTATTTAAATGAAACTTGCAGCTCATTTCTTCCAGAAAAGGGATCAGCGTATGTCCTTCGTAGATGTTCCCTTCAAAAATATCATAACCAAGCGACACAACATTAATTTTGCCGCCTAAAACTTCAAGGGTATGGGCAGACGAAGGTAATCAACTGTTTTTAACTTGCTCAATGGAAACGCTAACCGGGCTATAACCAAATGCCTGAAAAGCTCCTCTTGAATGGAATTAAAACCAATA
>JAKPJF010000010.1 GCA_029554345.1 Spirochaetota bacterium
ATCGATGCGAAAATAGATGATCTTTCTGAACTTAAAAAATTAAAAAAGACTAATGAAGAGCTCGAAAGGCAGGACAGCCAGTATTAATTTATTGACTGTAACATAATCCGCATATATTAAACTAATAAAAAAAGGAAGGTACTTAATGAAACGTTTTAAAGAGTTTATATCTTTATTATCAATTTCAACAGCAATAATTCTCGCTGGATGCGGAGGAGGCGGAGGCGGGTCTGACGAAACCGATTTCTGGGCGGCAGATATGGTATCTGAAGAATACTATCAGGTAAGCGCATCACTGCATAGTGAAGGAAAATACTGTAAAATTTATGTAGAAGACGATAGCAGTTATAATGTCAACGATACAACCATTAATTTTGTAATGGATGAATTCGACACTAAAATTTATCCGAAGATAACATCAAAGTTCGGAAAAGAAAGCGATGTCGACGGAAACGGTAAAATAGTACTCTTAATTCTCGATATCCGTGACGGTTTTAGCGGTACAGGCGGATATATTGCCGGATATTTTGATTCAACAAATACTTATTCCAAATCGAGCAATTATTTTTCAAATGAGTGCGATATGATTTATCTTGATTGTTATCCGGCAGACCCTGCAACTCAAGGTTTCCAGGAAACTGTAGCTCACGAATTTCAGCATTTAATCAATTATACACAGAAGGGTCTTGACGGAAGTAGCCAGCAGGATACATGGATCAATGAAGGTCTTTCTTCCGCGGCTGAATATGTTTATTCCGGCAGTCATCTCAGTGACAGGATAAGTTATTATAATGATTATCAAGATGCATATTCCTGGGGCGATAATTTTTACTATTGGAAAAATGAACTTATAGATTACTCAACAGTCTACATGTTTTTCCAATGGATGAGAATTCACTCGGTTGACGGAGATGCCATTTATAAGGATATTTTATCTTCAAGTTACACCGACTATCGTGCTGTAGTTGAACAGATGAGAGACCATTGTTCACAATACAATGGAATTTCAGTTTCAAAAAGCTCATGGATTCAAATAATGACAGACTGGCTGATTGCAAACCAGATAAATCTGTCTACCGGCAAGTACGGCTATAAAGGAGAAATTACCGGGCTGACAAAAATGACATCGACTAACGATTCAGTTGGTTATACTGCTGCCTATCCATATGAAGGCATGATTCAAAGCATAACGGGAGGGTACGCTCCGTCGGCAAGCTATGGATCAAACATTACATACCTTGCATTCGACAGTAATGGAAATATTGATACAACTTCACCGTGGGGAGACTCTGGTCTATCCGGCACAAAGTACTTGCTTGCGATAAATACTAATACAGATATATACGGAAGTTCTGAGAAAGTATATCTACCAACTTCAATTAAAAGCGATATTCTAAAATCTTACTCGGAAATTGAACCTCAGATTTACAAAATAGATATACTGCCGGGTCAAACTTCTCTGCCGGTAAAAGACAAGCAAGCTGAACGCAAAAGAATTCTGGAGAGTCTAAAATGAGAAAAAAAGTAATATTTCTTTTTTTGCCGCTTTTATCTTTATGCATGCTGGCATGTTCAGCATGCGCTTCGGGCAAACCCAAAGCTATTTATAACGACGGTGAAAAAGTCAGCGTTACCGGCACTATTAAACTGGTCGGAAATGAACCGATGAGCAAACTCGTTATCAGCACTGAGAATGCACAAATAATTCTGCCGCGGCAAATGAAGGATTCACTGAAAAATTTGATGGGAAAAACCGTAACTGCTGAAGGAACCATAAAGGCTCAGCTTATAGAAACGGCCGATCATAAACACAGTTTTTATCAGTATTCAATGGACAAACCTGAATTCAAGTAACTTAAAACCGCTTACATAAAAAAAGCCCGGAACAATTCCGGGCTTTTTTATTATCAATTATTTTATTATATTTGAAAGCTCACTCAGAGAATGAATCTCGTAGTCAAATTCAGAAACTTCACTGTCGCCCGAATGACCGTAATTGCAGTAAACAAACTTCGCGCCGTTAGCACGTGCCGCGATTCTGTCAGAATCCCTGTCTCCTATCATATAGACTTTGCTGTAATTTTTATCTGTCAGATATCCTTTAACGATATCATTCTTGTTTACTATTCCTTCATCGCCGATTGATATCAGCGGTTCAAAAAAAGAATCCAGCTCATAAGCAGAAAGAACCCGCGATACATATTCCTTTGATCCGTTAGAAGCAGCAGCAATGGTTATTCCCGAAGCATGCAGAGTTTCGATTATTTCACGTACATGAGGATATATCCTGCCTTTTTTTGCAGAAACTGCATCATCAAGCTTTTCTTCTGACAAACGCGAGAGCTCAGGCATATCTTTGGGTTCAGCAAAGGAGAATATTCTGGGATAAAATTCATAAATCGGCATCCCGAGCGAACCTATAATCAATTCAGGTTCCGGGGAATTATAAGCAGTTCCGTTAATGATATTATATTCATTAACTGCATCAGAAAATGCAGTGATTATGGCGTCAGTGCAGTCATACAGCGTGCCGTCGATGTCAAAAGCGGCAAGAATCTTTTTGTTATTAATCATGAAGCCAATTTAGAAAATGATCAACCGGAGTCAATTATTTCTTTTCGGTCTTTGCTTCCGCTTTTTTATATCTGATAAAAGAAATAAGAGCGTTTATGAATGTTACAAGCAATACACCAATGTCATCGATCCATCCGATAACCGGAATGAAATCAAAATCAAAAGGCATAATGGCATAAACAATTCCCAGAAAAAGAAGAATGATCGATATTATGAGACGCTTTTTCGGATGCATTCCGTTTAATATTTCATGTTTCATGACATTACAATAAACCAATCATTTTATTTGTAAAGCAAGATTCATTGCTTTAAATCATTTTTTAACTGAACGTCTTAGAAAAATATAACTTCCGGAAAGAGCCGCAATCGCTATAAAAAAAATCAGGCGGAAGATTTTCCGCCTGAATATCATCAATCCTTAAACCTGCCCATTTGGCGGTATTTATCATATCGGTTTTGAGTTCTTTGTGTTTCATTCATTTTGAACAAACGGACAAATTCAGCCGGAATTTCCTTGCGAAGTTCTTCACATACTGAATCAATATTTTTCTGAACACCTCCGAGAGGTTCGCTTATCACTTTGTCAATTATTCCGAATTCCTTCAGATCGTCTGCAGTGAGCTTCATCATTTCAGAAGCTTCTTTCGCGCGTGAAGAATCTTTCCACAAAATACTTGCGAAACCTTCAGGAGAAAGAATGGAATATACGGCATGTTCAAGCATCCATACAGAATCAGCAACACCGAGTGCAAGCGCACCGCCGCTTCCGCCTTCAGCCAGAACAACAGAAAGAATCGGAACCTTTATCATGCTCATTTCCATGAGATTGCGCGCGATAGCCTCGCCTTCTCCGCGCTCTTCTGCTCCAATTCCGCAATACGCTCCCTGAGTATCAATAAGACAGAGAACCGGACGGTTAAACTTTTCACTCTGTTTCATCAGACGAAGCGATTTACGGTATCCCTCAGGATTCGGACTTCCGAAATTGCGTTTGATTTTTTCTTTTGTGTTTCGTCCTTTCTGCTGGGCGATAACAGTCACAGGAAGACCCGCTATTTTACCGATTCCGGCAACAATTGCCGAATCATCCGCGAAATATCTGTCGCCGTGAAGTTCAGTAAAATCCTCAACGATGCGTTCGATATAATCAAGCGCGGTTGGACGTTCGGAATTTCTTGCAAGCTGAACTTTATCCCATGCAGTAAGTTTGTTAAAAGCTTCTTTTTTAAGCTGTTCGAGTTTGCCTTTTAACGTGCCGAGTTCATTCGACAAATCTAATTTCTGTTCTTTGGAAAGTCTTTCGAGATCATTGATTCTGTTTTCGAGTTCGGTAATATTTTTTCCGGATTTATGATCAGCCATTATTTCCGCCTCCCATAACAGTATTCACAGTGTTAATCGTATTTTCAATAGCATTAGTCATTGTGTTTTTCATTCTTTCAACAATTGACAATTCATCCTGAGAAGTCCATGATGATGATACATGAACAGACAAAAGTTTCGAAAGAGTCTTTTTCATATCTTTTCGTTCGACGATCATATCAACAAATCCATGATCAAGAAGAAATTCAGCTCTCTGAAAACCTGCAGGCAGTTTCTGTCTTATAGTCTGTTCTATAACGCGCGGACCGGCAAAACCTATCAATGTTCCCGGTTCTGATATTATAATATCGCCGAGCATCGCAAAACTTGCGGTTACTCCGCCTGTTGTCGGATCGGTAAGAACAGTTATATATAGAAGTCCCGCTTCATTATGACGGGCAATAGCCGCACTTGTCTTTGCCATCTGCATAAGAGAGAAAATCCCTTCCTGCATACGAGCACCGCCGGATGCTGTAAAAAGAATCACCGGAAGTTTTTTTTCAGTAGCGCGTTCAAACGCCCTGGTAACTTTTTCTCCGACTACAGAACCCATGCTTCCCATCAGAAAGCGCGAATCCATCACACCGAGAACAGAATCAATTCCGCCGATCTTTGCCTGACCGGTAATTATTGCTTCACTGATTCCGGTTTCTTCTTCAAGTTTCTTTATTTTATCAGCATAACCGGGATATTCAAGCGGATTGACGCTTGAAAGTTTTTTATCCCATTCATCAAAAGTTCCCTCGTCAGCTATAAGACGAAGTCTGTCAGTTGATGACATACGAAAGTGATTGCCGCAGCTCGGACATACCATCATTGCAGCTTCTATGTCTTTTTTATAAAAGCTGTGATTGCACTCAGAACATTTTATCCATAAACCGCTAGGAACTTCCGGCTTCTTTTTTCTTCCGTCATATTCCTGAACAATTCCGGCATCAACAACCGGGCTGTTCTTTTTAAACATTCCTTTAAGCATTCGCTTTACCTTATATTAAGCAGTTTGTTTATATACTGTGTATCGAAGTTTCCTTCAACAAAATTCTTATCATCCATCAATTCCATCTGAAATTCGATGTTAGAGTCTATTCCTTCAATTACAAATTCACCCAGTGCTCTTTTCATGCGTGCAATAGCTTCAGTACGGGTTTTTCCGTGAACGATAAGCTTCGCAATCATCGAATCATAAGTTGGCGGAATTGTATATCCCTGATACACTGCTGTATCAAGTCTGACTCCGTATCCTCCCGGAAGATGAAGAGATGTTATTTTTCCCGGAGACGGTCTGAAGTTTTCAGAAGGTTTCTCGGCATTAATTCTGCATTCGATAGCATGACCGCTTACATGAATCTCGTTCTGTTTAAATTCAATCTTCTGGCCTGCAGCAACTTTTATCTGCTCGGCTATTAGATCAATTCCTGTAACAAGTTCAGTTACGGGATGTTCAACCTGAATACGGGTATTCATTTCCATGAAGAAGAAATTATTATGCTTATCAAGCAGAAACTCTATTGTACCTGCACTCTTATATTTGATGGCTTTTGCGGCTTTTACAGCAGCTTCACCCATTTTTTTTCTGAGATCTTCAGTCATAATAGGAGAAGGCGATTCTTCGAGAACTTTCTGATTTCTTCTCTGAAGCGAACAGTCTCTTTCACCGAGATGAACAACATTTCCGAATTCATCGCCGATTATCTGAAACTCGATATGGCGCGGATTCTCAAGAAATTTTTCCATATACATGGTGTCATCGCCGAAAGCCGCCTTTGCCTCGGATTTTGCCGAGTCAAAAAGTTTCGGAAGTTCTTCTTTATTCCATACAAGACGCATACCGCGTCCGCCGCCGCCGGCCGATGCTTTTATCATCACGGGATATCCCATTCCGTCCGCAAGCTTTAGAGCTTCCTGAACGGTTTCAACCGCGCCGTCCGAACCCGGAATTGTCGGAACTCCGGCTTTGTTCATGGTCTGTTTTGCTACACTTTTATTTCCCATCAGATTGATCATTTCAGGATCAGGACCGATGAAAGTGATTCCGCATTCCTTGCACATTTCTGCAAAGCGTGCGTTTTCGGAAAGAAATCCGAAACCTGGATGAATAGCTTCAGCATGAGTAAGAATGGTCGCGCTGATGATATTATTCATATTAAGATAACTTGATTTTGAAGGAGCCGGTCCGATACATACAGCCTCATCAGCAAGCTGGGCATGCAGTGCATCTTTATCCATTTCGGAATAAACTGCAACTGTCTGAATTCCCATCTCTCTGCAGGCTCTTATTATTCTTACAGCGATTTCGCCTCTGTTAGCAATCAGAATTTTCTTAAACATCATTTATGCTCCTACAGCAAAAACGAGATCAGCAGATGCAGCAAGAACACCGTTTACGGTAGCTTTCGCTTTACCCATCCCGATAGGCCCTTTAAGAGCAGTCATTTCAAGTTCGAGTTTCAATGTATCACCCGGAACAACTTTCTTTTTGAATTTCGCGTTATTGATCCCGCCGAAATAAGCTATTTTACCTTTGAATTCTTCCTGTGAAAGAATAAGTACTGCGCCGACCTGAGCAAGAGCCTCAATAATAAGAACACCCGGCATAACAGGCTCAGCAGGAAAATGCCCCTGAAAGAAATACTCATTCATTGTAACGTTTTTAGTTCCTACGATTCGTTTTCCTTTTTCCATTTCTTCGATAGTATCTATCAGA
>JAKPJF010000019.1 GCA_029554345.1 Spirochaetota bacterium
CTTGAAGATGGTTGTTAAGCCGCGTCATAAGCTCGGTTTTGCATTCATGTGTTATGCCGGCCTGAGAGTTTCTGAGATGTGTTCGCTTAAACTGTCGAATATTAACCTTGCCCGTTCATTCCTTAAAATAATAGGTAAAGGAAACAAGGAAAGAATCGTCCCCATCAATTCCAAACTTCTCTCCATGATAGAAAATTACATTCAGAGTAATTCCGTAAAGCTGACTCAGGATTCTTTTCTTATCGGCGGAAACCGCCGGAGCTGGCATGATTTGATTAAAAAATATTCCCATTTATGTTTCCAGAGAACGGACATTCATTGCCACACCCTCCGGCATTCTTTCGCTACTAATCTTTACGAAGAAGGAGTTAAGATTGAAATGATATCTCAGCTTCTCGGACATTCAAGGCTTGATACAACTATGATTTACGCTCATATCTCGATTGAGCATAAGAGCGAAGCAGTTAATCTTTTAGGTTCTTCCCGATTTGGTTTTCTCCGTAAGATTGAAAGACTTTCCAAGCCGCGCAATGATATTTCTTTTAATGATTCTGAAGTTCTTATCGGTCGTGAATCCGAAGTTAAACAGATCGAGGAATATCTTTCTAATAATGTTTCTGTTCTTCTAATCGGATCTTCCGGCTCCGGCAAGAGTTCTATTCTGAAGAATGCAAATCTTCAACAATATAATCCCGTTTATATTTCTGAGTTTAAGAAGAAGCTGACTCTAATCAAAATCATTTTATGTACTCAGTCTCTCGAAGAATCAGAGGAAGCCGCGAAGAATCTGGAGAAGGAACTGAAGAAACTCAGTATTGATGAACTCCTGGACGAAATAAAAGACATCAAGCGGCTTATTGTCATAGATGATATTTCTGATTTAACGAAATCTGATAAGAAAATCATCAGTAAACTTTCGGAGAAAGCTCTTGTCATTTCCTCAAGCTCGAAGGAATCGGACCGGAAAATCTTTCATACATTCATTGAGATTAAGCCTTTGAAGCGGCATCAGATACGTCAGGTTCTTTCTGATTTGATATTCATGCAGGACTTGGAACGAAAGGAAAATATCATCAGTGATATAATTCATTCTTCCGGAGATAACATCAAGGAAGCTGTTTATATTTCCCGGCAACTTCAGCTCGGCAAAAGCTCCGAAGATATTACAACTGCTGAAAGATCATCGAATCAGGTTTCCATTGCTCCAGTTCTTGTCATATTTATTCTGTTCTTTTTTGCTTATGTTCTCAAAAGCTACGCTTCTTCTATCGTTGCTCTTTCTTATGCCGTTATGGTTGTTTTCCGTCTGGTGTTCTATCGGTATATTTTTACGCCGACTATTTCACGGAGTAAAACATGACAGCGCCTACTCATTACGCATTTTCTTTTCTGCTGAATTCTCTTCTCGGTGTTCCGGCACTCACTGCCCTATTCTCCTGCATTGCTTCACTCTTGCCTGATATCGATCATCCTGATAGTCTTGCGGGCAGAATCTTTCCAGGTCTTTCAAAGAAATTATTGGTTAAGTGGGGACACCGCACAACGACTCATTCTTTTTTTGCCATTGCAGTTTTCTGCGTTGCTTCCCTTCCCTTTTTGCTTCTCGGAAAAACTGTTTATGTAGCTGTTACAGCATCCTTCATCAGTCACATATTTCTTGATTTGTTCAACCGTTCGGGAGTAAAACTTTTTTCTCCGTTTCACGCGAAAGAATACATTTCATTTCATACAGAGAAACTGCGTATTCGCGTGAAGTCGTGGCAGGAATATCTAATTCTTTTTCTTATCATCATTTCCTGTGTAATGGTTTCAGGTGAAACTCTCTCTATGAATAAAGCTGCGCGCACATTAACACGGTTCTTTTATAAGCATTATGACGGAGCTTATTCTGATTTCAAAATATATTCGGAAGATATCTGCTTCGCTGATGTTGATTATTTCGATCCGGTATTATCGAAGATAGTCAAAGGTAAATTCATGGTTCTTTCTATGTTTCCGGAGAAAGGATATTTTCTTAAATGCTCTTCTTCAGGTGAACCGGATTTTTCCTCTCATAACAGACTGATTATTTCAAAAGAAGAAGTTTCAGAAATTGAACTTTCAGATTCAGGCATTAAACGGCAGCAGAAGAATCTGCGCGGCAGATCGCTGCGCGAACTGGCCGCGCTTCCTCCTGACTGCATTATCTCCGGAACAATTAAGCTCAAGAATTACCGACCTGATATTAAAAACTCTGATTACAT
>JAKPJF010000020.1 GCA_029554345.1 Spirochaetota bacterium
CTTGAAGATGGTTGTTAAGCCGCGTCATAAGCTCGGTTTTGCATTCATGTGTTATGCCGGCCTGAGAGTTTCTGAGATGTGTTCGCTTAAACTGTCGAATATTAACCTTGCCCGTTCATTCCTTAAAATAATAGGTAAAGGCAACAAGGAAAGAATAGTTCCCATCAATTCTAAACTTCTCTCCATGATTGAAAATTACATTCAGAGTAATTCTGTAAAGATGTCTCAGGAATCTTTTCTTATCGGAGGAAACCGCCGGAGCTGGCATGACTTGATTAAGAAATATTCCCTTTTATGTTTTCAAAGAACGGATGTTCATTGTCACACCCTCCGTCATTCCTTCGCCACTAACCTTTACGAAGAAGGAGTTAAGATAGAAATGATATCTCAGCTTCTTGGTCATTCCAGACTTGATACAACGATGATTTACGCTCATATCTCGATTGAACATAAGAGCGAAGCTGTTAATCTTTTGGGATCTTCGCGTTTTGGTTTTCTCCGTAAGATTGAAAGACTTTCTAAACCACGCAGTGATATTTCTTTTAATGATTCAGAAGTTCTTATCGGTAGAGAATCCGAAGTTAAGCAGATCGAGGAATATCTTTCTAATAATGTTTCAGTTCTTCTAATCGGTTCTTCCGGATCAGGTAAGAGCGCTATCTTGAAGAATGCAAATCTTCAACAGTATAATCCTGTTTATATTTCTGAGTTTAAGAAGAAGCTGACTCTAATCAAAATCATTTTATGTACTCAATCTCTCGAAGAATCAGAGGAAGCCGCGAAGAATCTGGAGAAGGAACTTAAGAAACTCAGCATTGATGAACTCCTGGAAGAAATCAAAGACATCAAGCGGCTTATTATTATAGATGATATTTCTGATTTAACAAAATCTGATAAGAAAATCATCAGTAAACTTTCGGAGAAAGCTCTTGTCATATCCTCAAGCTCGAAGGAATCGGACCGGAAAATCTTTCATACATTCATTGAGATTAAGCCGCTTAAAAGGCATCAGATACGTCAGGTTCTTTCTGATTTGATATTCATGCAGGACTTGGAACGAAAGGAAAATATCATAAGTGATATAATTCATTCCTCCGGAGATAATATCAAGGAAGCTGTTTATATTTCACGACAACTTCAGCTCGGTAAAAGCTCCGAAGATATCACAACTGCTGAAAGATCATCGAATCAGGTTTCTATTGCTCCTGTTCTTGTCATATTTATTCTGTTCTTCTTCGCCTATGTTCTCAAAAGCTACGCTTCTTCAATCGTTGCTCTTTCCTATGCCGTTATGGTTGTTTTTCGTCTGGTTTTCTATCGGTATATTTTCACACCGACAATTTCACGGAGTAAAACATGACAGCACCTACTCATTACGCATTTTCTTTTCTGCTGAATTCCCTTCTCGGTGTTCCGGCTCTAACTGCCCTATTCTCCTGCATTGCTTCTCTCTTGCCTGATATCGATCATCCTGATAGTCTTGCGGGTAGAATCTTTCCAGGTCTTTCAAAGAAATTATTAGTTAAGTGGGGACATCGCACAACGACTCATTCTTTTTTTGCCATTGCAGTTTTCTGCGTTGCTTCCCTTCCCTTTTTGCTTCTCGGAAAAACTGTTTATGTAGCTGTTACAGCTTCATTCATTAGTCACATATTTCTTGATTTGTTCAACCGTTCGGGAGTAAAACTTTTTTCTCCGTTTCACGCGAAAGAATACATTTCATTTCATACAGAGAAACTGCGCATTCGCGTGAAGTCGTGGCAGGAATATCTTATTCTTTTTCTTATCATCATTTCCTGTGTTATGGTTTCAGGTGAAACGCTCTCGATGAATAAAGCTGCGCGCACATTAACACGTTTCTTTTATAAGCATTATGACGGAGCTTATTCTGATTTCAAAATCTATTCGGAAGATATCTGCTTCGCTAATGTTGATTATTTTGATCCTGTATTATCGAAGATCGTCAAAGGAAAATTCATGGTTCTTTCTATGTTCCCGGAGAAAGGTTATTTTCTTAAATGCTCTTCTTCGGGTGAACCGGATTATTCTTCTCATAACAGACTGATTATATCGAAGGAAGAAGTTTCTGAAATTGAACTATTAGATTCAGGCATTAAACGGCAGCAGAAGAATCTGCGCGGCAGATCGCTGCGCGAACTGGCCGCGCTTCCTCCTGACTGCATTATCTCCGGAACAATTAAGCTCAAGAATTACCGACCTGATATTAAAAACTCTGATTACAT
>JAKPJF010000032.1 GCA_029554345.1 Spirochaetota bacterium
AAAAGCTTTGGAGCGGTAAAACCCGTGAGGGCAATGTTTCCAGTCCAGTTGAGCATTTTATGAGTGCCTATATCTTTATTCAGGTAATCGCACTCTTTCTGTGTTCTCTGATCGCACCAGAGAATTGCAGGGCGGATTACATTATTTTCTTTATCAAGAATGACAAGTCCGTGCATCTGACCGCTGAAACTTATAGAACGCAATTGAGAGCGGTCAACTCCCTTCATGATATCTTCAATACCTTCTTTTACGCCCTTCCACCAGTCTTCGGGATTCTGCTCTGCCCAGTTCTGGTTAAAATAATTAACAGGATATGTTTTCGATACTGAAGCTAATACTTTTCCCTTAGTATCAATAAGCAGAAGTTTGCATGCTGAAGTTCCCAAATCTATTCCTAAAAACATTCCGTCCTCCCGAAAGAACTTTGTATAAATAATTAACGTTAACGCACAACAAAAACATCACCGCGGCATTTACAGCCGCGGTAATTATTGAATTACTTAGTGAAAATGTACTGGTTGAGAATATTCTCAAGCATTTCCTGACGACCGGACATAAGAGTCGATACAGTTACATTTTTCTTCATCGCATAAGCTTCAAGCTCTTCAAAACCGGCTTTTCCGCTAACGATATCTTTTCCGATACCGGAACCGAAACTTGAATATCTTTTTTCGATATTTTTTTCAAATACTTTATCTTCGATAAGTTTCGCAGCAACTCTCAGACCTTTAGCAAAAGTGTCCATACCGGCGATATAACCGTAAAAAATATCTGACGGATCAAAAGAAGCTCTTCTTGCTTTTGCATCAAAATTAAGTCCGCCGGTAGTAAAACCGCCTGCCATCAAAACTTCATACATTGCAAGAACTGAATCATAGATATTAACCGGGAACTGGTCAGTGTCCCATCCAAGAAGAAGGTCACCCTGGTTAGCGTCAATGCTTCCAAGCATTCCGTTTATTCTGCTCACACGAAGTTCATGCTGAAAAGTGTGGCTTGCAAGAGTCGCGTGGTTTGCTTCAATATTCATCTTGAATTTATCTGCAAGACCGTACTGGCGAAGGAAGCTTATTACAGTCGCTGTATCAAAATCGTACTGGTGTTTTGTAGGTTCTTTTGGTTTAGGCTCGATATAGAACTGGCCTTTGAAACCGATTTTTGCTGCATAATCAACAGCCATGTGAAGCATGCGTCCGAGGTTATCAAGCTCAAGCTTCATATCTGTATTTAAAAGAGTTTCATAACCTTCACGTCCGCCCCAGAAAACGTAACCTTCTCCGCCGAGGCGTTTGGTTACTTCCATAGCTTTTTTAACCTGAGCAGCTGCATGAGCAAAAACATCAGCCTCGGAACTTGTAGCCGCACCATGAACAAAACGCGGATTAGTGAAACAGTTTGAAGTTCCCCACAAAAGCTTGATGCCTGTTCTTTTCATTTCTTTTTCAAGCATGTCCGCTACGATATCAAGACGTTTGTTTGTCTCTTCGAGAGTGTCTGCTTCAGGAGCAATATCACGGTCATGGAAACAATAATACTCGATTCCGAGTTTTTCCATTATTTCAAAGCCGGCTTTTACTTTAAGTTCAGCCTTTTTCATTTCATCTTCAGTAGATGTCCAAGAACGCTGCATAGTTCCTGATCCGAACTGATCACTGCCTTCTCCGCAAAGCGTATGCCAGTATGACATGGCAAAACGAAGATGATCTTTCATCGTACGTCCCATTATTTTTTCATCAGGATTGTAATAACGGAAAGCCAGCTCTTCGCCGCAGCCTTCCCCCTTGTACTGAATCTTGCCGATATTTGCAAATATTTCGCTCATAATTTCTCCTTTTTGTGATACTTTTAAAAACCATTTTAATAAGTGTCTAAAAAAATTCCAACATATTTTTTACCGGAAATAATGACGCGCCGATGATC
Organism: Spirochaetota bacterium; assembly: GCA_029554345.1. Lineage (GTDB taxonomy): Bacteria > Spirochaetota > UBA4802 > UBA4802 > JAFGJZ01 > JAKJGA01. Next base: position 1,921 of record JAKPJF010000032.1, read on the forward strand.
CCGGAATTTTCTTTCAAGCGCGAAAACTCGATTTTGATATCTTTTTCCGTATAAAATTCATTATTTTCAAAAACATGCTTTTTTACAGCCGGCAAAAGCTCTTTTTCGTATTTACTTATATTGCCGCCTATAACTATAAAACTCGGATCAAAAATCATAAGAAGATTCCTGATACCTACCGCTAAATACTTTGCATAGTTCATTACCAGTTTTTTGACAACAGGCTCACCGATACGTTTAAAAATTTCATCAATATTGACAACACTGGAACCTGTTGCATCAGAAAAAGACTTTTCCAAAGCACGTTCCGAAGCAAAAAGCTCCCAACATCCCGTATTGCCGCACGAACAGAGCTTGTCGCCGTTACAATCTATTGAAATATGCCCGATTTCACCCGCTCTGTGATTTTTCCCATTATAAAGCTTTCTATCAATTATAATAGCACTTCCAATTCCTTCTGTAACAGAAATATAAAAAAGAGGGCTTTTGAAAGTGTCATTGTATTCATATTCGCCGTAAGCCGAACAGTTTGCCTCATTTCCGATATAAACAGGCATATTCAGGTCTTCTTCAAGCTTTTTAAAGCTTACATTGCTTACATGCATATTCGGAGCATTTTCCAAAACAGATGTCTTCATATTTACTGTTCCGGGAAGAGATATCCCAAGCCCCATAATCCGGTCTCTCTGGTCAAAATCTTCCAGAAAACTCTCAGTTATCCTTTTGCATTCATCAATAAGAATGTTCGTATCAATGGCATCAAAACATCTTTCCTTCAGAATAGTGCTGTCGAGATTTGTAAGAATGATGCGGGCATGAGTTTCCTTAAGCTCCATCCCGAGAGAAAAGCGCGAATCAGGAAGGTATTCAATAACCTGTGCCTTTCTTCCTCCGGTCGAATCTTCAAATCCCCTTTCTGAAATAAGTCCGATCTGAACCATATCCTTAATATTACTGCTGACAGTCGTTATGCTTAGGTTTAAAATCCGTGAAATATCCAGCTTTGTAATTCTTTTCTTTTCCTGAATAACCCGGAATATTTTTTTGCGGTTATTGTTTTTTACGACTTTCTGATAAAATGAATCAAGATCTAACAAAGCAAACTTCCATTATTTATATATATTCAGCAAAATACCGCGAACAATTAAAGTAAAAGCGGCATAAATCATCCCTTCCTGCAATAATCACCGTAATTCACTTAAAAAGCAGAATAATGACGATTCTTACAAAACACGACGAGAAAAACATCAATATTGAATATGTCAAGGAAAAGAAACTTTATTAAATGATTTTTAATAGACTTTTAAATACCAGTTTAATATGTTTGTTATGTTGAGAATACCAATAACCGTAAGGATGGGAATATGGATATCAAAAAAATTACTTTTTTTTCGGCTCCAAACTGCTACGAACTCACCATTGGCAGACAGAAAATGATCTTAGCGACTGATTTTGGTCCCAGAATAATGCACCTCTCTATTGACGGAGGGGAAAACATGCTTTTCAACGACGAGGCTGAAAAATTTAAAAGCGGCGACTGGAAAATCTACGGCGGACACAGACTTTGGGTTTCTCCGGAAAACAGATGGGATCTTGATCCTAATAATGATAAATGCGATGTTATTCTCGGGGAAAACAGCATAACAGTAAAAAAACTCAACAAGAACACAGAACTCGAAAAGACAATCACTATAACAGAAAAGAATCAGCGCTTCAATGTAACACACGAAATAACAAATAAAGGACAGTTTCTTTTCGCAGGAGCAATCTGGGCTCTCACCTGCTTTAAACCGAAAGGGACAATTTTTGTTCCTTGGGCATCACACGGAAGCTTCAAAATGAGCAAAATAATCTACTGGAACCAGTGGACTGATAAAAAAACCAATGTCAACAGCTCGCAGTTTTCTCAAAATGATGATTACTTCATGATTAACATAAACGGTGAAACCAGCAAGATCGGTTCGGCAGCCTATGACGGATATGTCGGAATAACAACTGACAATTACACTTTCATCAAAAAATTCGACAGAGTGAACACAAATGATTATCCGGATGATAATTGCGCGGTTGAATGCTTTACCTGCGCAGACTTCGTTGAACTTGAAACATTAAGCCCTAATGTTGTCTTTACTCCCGGAGTTACATATTCTCACACTGAAGAATGGTTTCTATTCGGATCAAAGGTAAATGTATCTGATAAAAAAGCTATCGATCAGATGCTTAAATAACTAGTTCATTTCACACTAAAACCTCAAAATGTTTTAGTGTGAAATTTCCTTTAAAATACCTATCAATAAAAAACTAATTGCAGTTTTAAGTAAATACTCAGCTATGGAAGTACAAAGGATTCATAATAATGAAACATGTTCCTCTTCTTCTTGTCGCAATAATATATCTCGCTTACATAAGTCTCGGTCTGCCTGACGGTATTTTCGGCGTAGCATGGCCCGGCATCAGGCTCGACATAAAACTTCCGCTCGAATACGCCGGAATCATTACGACACTGCTTATAATATGCAGTGCCACATCAAGTTTTTTCAGCGGTGCGGTAGTTCAGCGCATCGGCACAGGAAAACTGATTCTTTTTAGTTGTTTTCTTACAGCATCCGCGCTTTTCGGTTATTCTATAATGCCGTCCGCTTTGTGGATTTTTATTTTTGCACTGCCTCTCGGTTTGGGTCAGGGAGCAGTTGATTCCGGATTAAACCACTATGTCGCGAATAATCTGTCATCACGTCACATGAACTGGCTTCACTGCTGCTGGGGCATCGGTGCGGCAACAGGGCCGTTTATTTTCAGTGCTCTCACAACAGCCGGAAAATCATGGCGTTCATCATATACAGCAATATCAATCATGCAGTTTACGCTTCTCATTTTTTTCATATTCACCATTTCTCTCTGGAAAACAGAAAAAAGAAACAAAACCGAATCAACGCGCCATGAAACCATGAAAGCTTATTTAAAACTGTTCACATCGCGTGCGCCATTGCTTGCGATGCTAGTTTTTTTCGTCTATACGGGACTCGAATTCTGCGCAGGCCTTTGGGCGAATAGTATGTTCATTGAATCAAGAGGAATACCGAAGGCTACAGCCGGAACATGGATAGGAATGTTTTATTTTTCTCTTACTGCGATGCGCTTCGTCTCAGGTTTTATCGTCGATCGAATCGGAAACAAAAATATGATACGAGCTGGACTCATTCTTGCCGCATGCGGCATTTCCCTTTTATTCTTTAAAACAAGTCCCGCACTTTCAATAGCCGGCATGATTATAACTGGTGCAGGATTCGCGCCTATTTATCCATGCATGATGCACGAAACGCCGAAACGTGTTTCAAAAAACATGTCACACCTTCTGCTCGGATGCGAAGTAGCATCGGCGAATTTCGGAGTAATGCTTTTGACAACAGGCACAGGAAAATTCATTGCAGCCACGTCTCTCGAACTGCTTGTTCCGATTATGCTCGCGTTTGCTTTTATTCTGATATTCGCGTCGGAATCGTTGAATAGAACGAAACTATCAACAACTGATTAATATTGGGGGTTCATTTATGTTTCGATTTACGACTAACATCTCACTTCTCGCAATGGTTTTTATATAGTGAAAACTCAGCACCATAAAAAAATAAATATCTTTACTTATTAAAAAGAAACTCATTACTTAGAGCTTCTTTTTAATATTATTTTCTAGTTATTATTTCTTAGCTGCTTTCACCTTTTCTAATTCGACAACAGCATCATCATAATTTTTTTTAGCTTTTAACTGGTTTTGAGATGCAGAATCTTTTTTCGATATAGCCTTTGCAACTTTTTGCTCGCCGGTCTTTATTTTTTTATCGCAAGCTTTTAATTTGCTGTTAAAATTTCTCATATCTGCTTTTTCTTTATCGTCTATTATTTTCATTTCAGACCTAGCTTGCATAGCTTCTTCTTTATCTTTTGATTTCGATTGTTTCTCCAGTATTGTTTTAGCTGCTTTGTTCTCTTTTTCTCTCCGCATTATCTCAGCATAAATTCTTTTTTCGTCACTTTTGCCTTCATTTATCATTTCATTCCCGGCTTTAATTTCAGCGTCTGCTTCTGAAACTTTTTTATCAGCATTATCTAAAGCTGTTTTATTTTTAACAACTGCATTCTCGGCACGCTTTATATCGGCATCTTTTTTATCCGCAGAAACATTTGATGATTCATTTTTTTTTGGAGAATTTTCTTCTCCCGAAATAAAAGATGATGAAAAAATTGCAAATACGGAAATTGCTGCAACAATAGAAAAAATTCTTTTCATAAAAAACTCCAATTTTATAATTAATTTATGTTACTTGTAAATTGGCTTTTATGCAAGGATTAAACATGTTAAATTTTATTTAATTATGATATAATCGGTTATTGATTTTGTCTTATGAACTGTTAGCATTTGAACATTTTTTACATTAAGCGATAAAACAAAAGTGCTGTAACAGCAACACCGCACCAGCAAAACTGAATCCGAAAGTATTAGCAATCCAGTGCAGTCCGAAATTAGATTCCGGAAATACTGCTACGCTTCTCAATGAATTGATAACAGAAATGAATTAAACATATACATTTCGGCTTATTTCTCTAAACGCATGTAACCGTTCTTCCTGATTTTTTTACTCTATACATCGCTTCATCCGCCTTCTGAATAAGAGATTCGCTGTCACTTCCATTTGAAGGGAAAATTGAGATACCGATGCTTGCCCCGACGCTGACGCTGTTGCCGCCGATAATTACCGGTTCTGTGATTATATCTTTAATTCTTCGGGCGATGAGTTCAGCTCCGGAACCGAAATTTATTTCTCCCGTAACGATAACAAATTCATCTCCGCCGACGCGTGCGACTATGTCGGACTCTCTAACGATTCCGCTTAACCGCTCGGCAATTTCTTTCAGCAGCAGATCGCCGGCATCGTGACCGTACGTGTCATTGACCGGTTTGAATCCGTCAAGATCGATATAGATCACCGCGAATGCAGTCTTGTTTCTTGAAGCGAGAGCAATGGTTTTATCCAGAAAATCGACGAGGAGCCTCCTGTTTGCAAGACCGGTAAGCACATCATGATGGGCCAATGTGAAGTGTTCAATACTTCTTTCAAAAATCTCTTTCTGATTCTTGAGTAGGCGTTCGATTATCCTCGGTATGCTGAAAATAAGAATTCCGATCATGATAATATACACAGTCCGGTAAACCTGCCCGAGCAAATCACCGCAGATCAGTTTGTCTGCAATTGACCGGTCAAAATACGGATAAGCGGCCGCGAAAAGAATATTCATCGCAGCTACAGTTATAATCGTGGAATAAACTATGAGCTTTCTATCATGACGAAGCGCTGCAAGAAAAAGAATCACTGGATAAATTAGAAGTGTTGCAGTAGTGACAGGAGTGAGCGCTGAATTAAAATATGTGTCGAGACCATTGTAAAATGTAAGCAATAAAATATCTATAGTGACGGAGATATACCGTATCCAGATATAGTTTTTCTTTTTCAGGATGAAAACAGCAAGAACACCGTTGTATATGAGGCAGCTTCCGAGAAGCATCATTCCCACAAATCCGATAATATCTTTCTCCGCGATGAATTTAACAAATGCGAGTAAAAAGAGAATCCCATAAAGAGGCCAGTGGAAATTAAGTGCGAATTGTTCAGCTCTGTAAGCTTCGTCATCATACATTTTATTGTATATATTCATGTTCTTCCCTTCATTTGAAATATACCTCTTCCGTAGAGTGCTTTCAATCAAAAATACACTTTACCATAAATCGTCCGGTACCTGTTGATTGTTTTGTAATATAGAGAGACAGCATTTCAAATATTGAAGCCCTCATCATCATTTTAATTTATTTTAAGCATAAAAAAACCCTACCTGGAAAACAGGTAGGGTTTTTAATAATATGGTCAAGCCTCACGACTGATTAGTAATGGTAGGCTGAATACGTTACCGCACTTACACCGCCATCCTATCGACCTCGTAGTCTTCGAGGAGTCTTCAGGGGGGTTAAACCCCCGGGGAGATCTCATCTTGGAGTAGATTTCCCGCTTAGATGCTTTCAGCGGTTATTCCTTCCGAACATAGCTACTCGGCTGTACCGCTGGCGCGATAACCGATGTACCAGAGGTTCGTCCATTCCGGTCCTCTCGTACTA
>JAKPJF010000036.1 GCA_029554345.1 Spirochaetota bacterium
GCATGGAAGCAAAAAAAAGAAGATGCCGAAAATGCGATGTCTGTAATTTTGAAAAATTCAAAAATTCTAAAAGGTATAATCGATGGCGAAATAGTTGACATCGCAGCATGGCAGGAGCGCAGTGGAAGTGAACGCATAAAAGGTTTGAGCGAAATTAAAAAGGATAAACGATTATATAATTACTTTGTCAAGAATGGTCTTATTTACAAATCAGAATCAAGCAGATTTGTTACTATAAAATACAAAGGAGAAAGCAATGAATAAATTAACATGTCCGCAGTGCAAAAAAGATATTGAGTTACAAAAATCGAAGAAAGACGTATTCTATTATTTTTGCAAAGATTGCAACATCGGTGGCAAAGGTGAAAACGAAACTGAAGCAAAAAGAAATTTCTTGAAAGCATACGAGCAACAAAAAAATTCAATGTCATTACTATTGCCGCCGAAGTCAAAAAATGATATTCCTGCATGGGTGCAGAATAATTTCAATATTATTTTGCAACAATCCGCTCAATTTATTGACAAGCCTGCTACTCGAAGATTGATAGACAAAAATATTAAGTATCTTATGTCTGCTGATTTAAAAGATGCGTGGAATAATCAGGAAGGCGTACAATCAATCGTTGATGCGTTTATGGAAGCTATGTATATGGGAGCGTCGCTTCCAGAGATGGGTGCGATAGTGCCGTTCGGGCGAGTAAACACAATTGTTGAATTTATCCCTGCGGTATCGGCGTTTGAATTTGCGCTGACCAGCGGTGAAAATCCGCCATTTAAAAACATTTCGATTGACTGTATTTATGAAAGAGACAACTACGAAATAGAACGAGAGGACGGACAATTCAAATTCAAGCTCAAGCCAGCATTGCCGCGCGGCGAAGTTGTTGGCGTTGTTGTTCAAGCGTTCGATATTGAGCGTAATTGCATGATAGGTGAATTGTACGATGCCGACAGACTGCTTGAAAAAGCAAAGAGACATTCAGTATCGTATAAATATTATTTAAATGATTTGCAATTACTTCGAGAG
>JAKPJF010000064.1 GCA_029554345.1 Spirochaetota bacterium
CGATGATTTCTGTTCTTCTTGTAAACTATGTCCGGTTTATATCGAAATCTCTTTTTTCAAATACAGAAATTATTCGCGTTATCAGAGAAAACATGTTTTCCGGAAAATCATTACGTGATCTTATTTGCCCGGTTAAGCATCGACCCTTATCAGACAAGGGATTGAATTGTGAAATTCAAGGATGTCTATGGAGCTAAAACAATGGGACAGCAGTGACAATTATTGTAATTATGATTTATTTCTGTGTGCCGGATTTTTGCAGATCAATCAGAGATAGATTGTCGTTTTTTCTCTTGCACCGTAAAGTTTCAGCGGCGGCTTTACCTGATGGTTCGCATTGTACAGCATGATGTCGACCTGTTCATCTGTCCGCAAAGGATCGTGATGAAACGCAAAAAGATTTTTTACATTGTAGGTATTGCTTATTTCTACAACCTTCTCAATCGAAGTGTGACCCCATCCGATTTTGCTTTCATACTCGGTTTTTGTATACTGACAATCGGCAATCAGAACATCCGCATTTTTAATTAGATTTCCAACATTCTTTTCGTTGCTGAGTGCAATATCGGGATCTTCACTAATTTCGCTGTCTGTCGCATAGACGACGGTTTTGCCTTTGTATTCAAGTCTGAATCCGAGAGAGAGGGCTGGATGAATCTGATGCGTATAATAGATGGTGACATCGCCTATTTTGAAATGATTCTCTGAAAGCGTATGAAATGTGACTTCCGATGCCAGTTCGAACAGCGTCACCGGAAAATATTCCCTGTCCATTTGACCGAAAATCAGGTTTTCGAGAGTCGATACGCCGTTGCCTCCGTAAAAATTAACCTTGTTTCCGGGAAGATAAGCCATCGAAAAAAACGGAAAGCCCTGAATATGATCCCAGTGGGTATGACTGATAAGAATATGATATTCGCGGGGCGCACCTCCGAATTCATGCAGAAGCGATGCGCCGAGCTCGCGCAAACCGGTACCTGCGTCAAAAATAAGAATGGTATCGCCGCATCTGATTTCAACACAGGGAGTGTTGCCTCCGTATTTGATAAAGTATTTGCCGGGTGTAGGGATAGAGCCTCTTGTTCCCCAGAATTTTATTTTAACATCATGTGAATCAACTGTTGTTTTTGACATACAGGAATTTCCTCACAAAACATATCCCGGCAAACAGGATGGATTATCTTCTTCTGCCCATTATTCTTAATATGCGGACAAAGAGATTTATTATATCCATATACAGGGCAGCGGCACTGTCTATCGCATTATCCACGGTTTTGGGAATTGCATTCGCACGTCCCCAGTCGTATCCGATATATCCGCAGAATATGACAACAACTACCCAGTCAATTATTCCATGCTGCTGTTTTAGAACAAATATTTCAACTAATTGAACAATGATAACGGCAAAAAGAGCAATTGTTAATGCCCCTATTATTCTTCTGAAGAACGCAGGCCACAGTGATCCGGCAAACATCATAATTGCAGTAACTATTGCAGTTACTTTTATTGCGCTGAAAACAAGAACCGGATCGTAAGCACTGACAATTATATTAAGAACCAGTCCGAATGGCACCACTATGAAATTATAGCCGATAAAACTTATTGCCGGATTATCCGATTTATTAAACAAATATACGCCGAAAAAACATGAGGCAAAATAACCGAGGATAAAATAAAGTCTGTTTATCGACATCAGCAATTCGACATCTATATATTTCACAATCAGAAGGTTTACTCCGAATCCCCAGCACAGAGCCAATCCTATTATCAAATTGTAAATCCGATCACTTATGATCTGTACTCCTTCCGGAGCTTCTGTTCTTGAAAAAACTTTAGATTCCATATTTGTCTCCTTCAATTTGAAAACATCTTATAAATAAACACTAATTAATTTCTACAAATATTTTTCCATAAAATAGATATACATTGTTTTTTTGTACTGGAATTACCTCAAGCATTTACCGGTTCTTTAATCTTCAATGCTAATCAATTTGTCTTTGCATGGAAAGACGCGGCTAGTTCTATTGTGCCGCTAACCTTATTGGCTAAAACATAAAAACCTGGTATGTCAAAAAAATTTCGAATGCTTGACATTTGGTAATCAGCAGTTCAGGCTGAGTTTATATTATGTGATTTCAAATGCTGAAAAATCAACACAGAATCGCATCAGTAGTGACATATTTTTCTACGGTGTTTGTCGGTAATTATTAATTCTGATTGATTTTCGGAATGTAAAAAAAGGCTGGGCGTGAATGAATAAAATATTATTATACATGACTGTATTTTTTTCTTCAGTTTGCATTTATCCGGATGATCTTGTTTTAGTTTACAATATGACGGAAACTCTGAATCTTTCGGAAACCGTCTTGCTGGCACATCCGCTTGACGGAAATGAAAAAGAAAAAAAGATGAAAACTTCCGGCGGCGCCGAGTTCGGTTATAAATATATGATATGGATTGTTGATGAGGTCGTGACCGGATCCGGTAATATCAAACCCGGAACAGCCGTACATGTTTCTGAGCCGTATCAGTTTATGGAAGTTGAGCGCAGGGAAAGTTATTTGAAATCGGGACTTGATGAAGGTTTAGTCGAATATAGATATTCATCAGAGAGTTCAGTCAAAAGCATATCAATTAAACAAAAATATATTCTTATGCTTAACGGAAACGATCCCGGGAATCTGGTTTTAACCTGTCTCGGTTCGATAGAGCCTGCCGGAAAGCTTGATGAAGTTAAGAAGATTTTACTAGTAATTCATTCGAAACTTAATTATGCGCAGTAAAATACAAATTCAATCGGTGATGGCCGAAATTTTTAAAAAGACATGTTCCGGCAGATCATCGAATTATCTGAATACAAGTGTGTGATGAAAATCTTTCAGTTTTATTGTCTTATCATTATTTTTTTTCAATCTTCATGCTTTCACCTTTGATCAAAATTACCTGAGAATTGCTGATGGGCTGCAAATTTAGTTTTTCGTGATACTGCGTTATTATATTTTCAGCCGCTTTTTTAAATGGAAAATTCGTATAATGAGGCAGAGGATAGAAATCTATTACCGACAGACCGATGGTGTCCTTTAGGTCCGGAGCTTTTTTGCGCTCATCCATTTCTTCGGCATAGCCGATATCCGGCGATAAGATCATCGATCCGGCTGACTCGCCTATGTAGATTTTGCCCGATGCGATTTCATTTTTGATGATTTCATCCGCACCGGTTTTTATCATTTCCTGCAACAGAAAGAAAGTATTGCCGCCGCTTACATAGATATAGTCATTTCCGCACAGTTTCGCTTCGATTTCAGATTTTGTTGCAGTTGAGAGTTCCAATTCATCGACTTTCATTCCCAGTTTTTCAAGAGCTTTTCTGCCGGAAGCGACATAGAAAATCACCTTTTCGGGTACGCTCGCCGTAGGAATAAAGGTGACTCTTTTTCCCTTTAGGTCATCTCCGGCAAACTCGATGAATTTTTTTGCGACTGTCGAAAATGATGATGATAGAAATAGTTTTTTCATAATGGTTGCCTCTGTGTGATTATATTACAGTCATCAGCTTATCTGATTAATCAAAGTATAGACGAAAAATGGAAATTGGTATTGTAAAAATCGGACATTAGGAAGCTTCATGGTGTTTTATTCGACATTGCTTGTGACTGTAATTTTTTAAGTGACATGGTTCAGATTTTATTAAAAGCATATTTGTCAATCTGGTCAAAAGCTTTGCCAGGTGTCACGCCGTACAATCGGGTAAAATCCCTGATGAAATGCGCCTGGTCGTAATAACCGAAATCATGAAAGAGTGTGCCGATATTCTGCTTAGAAAGACCCGCGTTCAATAATTGCTGAAAACGGATAACCTTGCTGAAAGTTTTTCCCGTATCTCCGATATAGAGTTCGAAATATCTTCTCAGTTGGCGCGAGCTTAAATAATTCTGCAGATCTTTTTCGATGCGCAGATTTCCGGAATGTGTGATAATCCGTCTGAAGGCATAGCTAAACCGCGAATCCAAAATGGCTGAATTTCTCGATAAAAGCCTGATAAAAAAGCTGTCTAATTTCGCCTTAATTTCAGGAAATGTGTCTTTGGAAGAAAAGGAATCACGTATATACAATGAAACTGTTTTTGTCACATTTTCAAGTTTTTCTGTTCTGTTGATAAGATCCTTCGCATCTATGGAAAATAGCGGAGCGAACATGCCGGGTAAAAAACGAATGCCGATATAACGGAACTCTTTTCCAATTGAAAATTCAGTATAGCGGTTATAAAAACCAGCGGCAAAACTTTCATTCGGATCATCAAGCTGAAAAAAAATATCATTGCAGCCGTCGGCGACAACCCGGTAGATAAATTCCGTTTCAACCGATTTTAGCGAACTCAGCTCCCAGTAGCAATAAATCTGATCATGCAGTTTTTCGTCTGGATAAATTTCGCGATAGGCGGCATTCATAGTATTGCGGCTGAAAGAGGGTTGGTAAGGACGGAAAAACCGCCGAATTTCGAAAGTGCTGCTCATTTACTCTGCCCCGATTGCAAGTTTTGCACAGGGAGTTGAGCAGGTACAGTTATTTTTTTGACGCTGGTGAATTTCTATACATAAAGAATTCATTATTTCATCATCCCCGGAGCTTATTCCCATGGAAACAGATATGCAACCGGTGGTTTGTCAGAGTACTCAAATACCTTCACTTCGGGAAGACGACGGAAGTTTATGACCGAACAGTTGCTGAAAACGGGCGTTTTGCGGATCCATATTTTTTCTTTTATGAGAATATCATGAAAAGTGCTTTGAAGAAAAACCGCTTCGCTGATATCAATATTCTTGCATTGCATATCTTTGAATGAGCAGTTGCGGAATGTTCCGCCGGATAATTCTATTTCACGGCTGCGCGCTTTTTCTACGGAAACCGACGCACAGTTTCCTCTAAGAGATAAGTCGCC
>JAKPJF010000214.1 GCA_029554345.1 Spirochaetota bacterium
CCGTATTTGTTAACTTCAAGTTCCTGAGTTGTCTGTTTGATCAAAGGATTAGATTCATTACCGATTGCGACTATTACGGTATCAGCTTCAACAACATGTTCACTTCCCTTAACCTGAACAGGCCGTCTGCGTCCGCTTGCGTCAGGTTCACCAAGTTCAAATGTTACAAGTTCAACTGCTTTAACGCGGCCCTTTTCATCGCCGATTATTTTAGAAGCGTTTTCAAGAAGTCTGAACTTTATTCCTTCTTCTTTTGCATGAGCAACTTCTTCTATTCGTGCAGGCATTTCTGCTTCAGTTCGTCTGTAGACAATACTTACTTCTTCAGCGCCCAGACGGATAGCTGTTCTCGCCGCGTCCATAGCAACGTTTCCTCCTCCGAAAACCATTACCTTTTTTGAAGGATAAATCGGAGTTGCTGCAGTGTCTTTCTTATATGCTTTCATCAGATTTGATCTTGTAAGATACTCATTCGCGGAGAAAACCCCAACGAGATTTTCGCCTTCAATTCCCATAAATTTAGGAAGACCGGCTCCTGTACCGATAAATACTGCAGAGAATCCGTCTTTTTCAAGAAGATCCTTCAGAGTACGGCTTCTTCCGACAAGAAAATTCTGTTTAATCGTTACATTCATTTTTTTGAGAGTTTCGATTTCATCTTCAACTATTTTCTTAGGGAGACGGAACTCCGGAATTCCGTAAATCATTACTCCACCGGGTTTATGAAACGCTTCGAAAACTACAACTTCATGACCTTCTTTTGCGATGTCAGCTGCCGCAGTAATTCCTGCAGGACCGCTTCCGATGACTGCGACTTTTTTCCCGGTAGAAGGTTTAATCTCAGGAATAGATCTTTTGGCTTCAGATGCTTCCCAGTCTGCTACGAATCTTTCGAGACGGCCTATTGATACGGATTTATTCGGATCTTTGAAAATCTTTCCGACTGTACATTTTTCCTGACACTGGCTTTCCTGAGGACAAACTCTACCGCAAATGCTGGGAAGAAGACTGGCTTCTTTAATTACTCCGATTGATTTCTCAAAGTTTTCTTCTTCGATAGCCTTTATGAAACCAGGAATGTTAATCTGAACCGGACATCCTTCGACGCAGGGAGCTGATGCGCACTGAAGACAGCGGCGCGATTCAACAAGAGCCTGTTCGCGTGAATAACCCTGAGCCACTTCTTCCATATTGTTAATGCGGATTTTTGGATCCTGGGCAGGCATTTCCTGCAAAGGAATGGCTGTGCGTTCTTTGTTTGAAAGCGATTTATCTTTAATTTCAGATAGAATCAATTGTGCGTTTTTCTTTAATTCTTCTGCGCTTATATGCATTATAATTCTCCGTTATGAATTCTTTTGAAGCTGTTCAATTTGCAAATCAAGATGACACTTGTGATGGTCTTCTTCTTCTTTTGCTTTATATGAGCCCAATCGAAGCATCATGTTGTCGAAATCTACCAGATGCCCGTCAAATTCCGGTCCGTCAACGCATACAAATCTGGTTTCTCCGCCGACTGTTACGCGGCAGCCTCCGCACATTCCCGTACCGTCTACCATAATAGTATTTAGAGAAACTACAGTGTGCACTCCGTATGGTTTTGTAGTCAGAGATGCAAATTTCATCATAACGGGTGGTCCGATTGCAACGGCAAGATCCGGTTTAGGATTTTTTTCACAGAGTTCTTTGAGGGGAGCTGTTACCAGATCCTTTCGTCCTTTAGATCCGTCGTCAGTGCATATAATAAGTTCATCGGCAATGGCTTTCATTTCTTCTTCAAGAATTATCAGATCTTTATTTCTTGCTCCGATTATTACAGTTACATGATTGCCCGCCTGTTTGAGAGCTTTAGCTATAGGGTGAAGCGGAGCTACTCCGATTCCGCCTCCTACACAAACAACAGACCCGAAATTTTTTATATGTGTAGGTTGTCCGAGAGGGCCGAGAAGATTTTGAATCTTATCTCCCACGTTGAGAGTAGAAAGTCTGTGGGTGGTATTTCCTACGGCTTGGTAAATTATTGTTACTGAACCTTCTTTGGGATCGGCATCAGCGATTGTCAGCGGAATTCTTTCTCCAAAATCGGTATCAAGCTGAAGGATGACGAATTGCCCCGGTTTTCTTTCTTCGGCAATATGCGGAGCTTCAATTTTCATCATAAAAACGTCATCAGAAAGCTGTTTCTTTAAAAGTATCTTGTTCATTCACACCTCGATTTTACGATATCGATTCTTTATTTTTATTGTTTTACGTAAAGAGAAAAATCCCGGCCCAAGGACCGGGATTTTTTATTGAATCTTTGCTTAGGCTGATTTTATACAACGCCCTGATCAATCATCGCGTCGGCAACTTTAACGAAACCTGCGATATTGGCTCCTTTGACGTAATTTATGAAACCGTCTTTTTCTTTTCCGTATTTAACGCATGCTTCATGGATGCTGCACATAATTCCGTGAAGTTTCTGTTCAACTTCTTCACGTGACCATGAGTATCTCATTGAGTTCTGAGACATTTCGAGACCGCTTGTTGCAACACCGCCGGCATTAGCTGCTTTTCCCGGAGCGTACATTATTTTGGCTTTGATGAAAACTTCAACTGCTTCAGGTGTAGAAGGCATGTTTGCTCCTTCTGATACGCAGATACATCCGTTTTTAACAAGAGTTTCCGCATCCTGGCCGTTAAGCTCGTTCTGAGTCGCACTAGGGAAAGCCATGTCGCATTTAACTGACCATGGTGTTTTTCCTTCAACATATTCGCATTTATATTTGTCTGCGTATTCCTTGATTCTTCCGCGCTTAACGTTCTTAAGCTCCATTATGAATGCAAGTTTTTCAGCATCAATTCCGGCAGGATCATAGATATATCCGTTAGAATCTGATAATGTTACGCATTTTCCGCCGAGAGCGTTTACTTTTTCAACTGTATACTGAGCTACATTTCCTGAACCGGAAACAACAGCTACTTTACCTTTCATTGAGTCGCCGCGGGCTTTAAGCATTTCCTGTGCAAAATAAACAGAACCGTAACCCGTAGCCTCAGGACGGATAAGGCTTCCGCCCCAGTTTCTTCCTTTTCCTGTAAGAACGCCTGTGAATTCGTTGCGAAGACGTTTGTATTGACCGAACATGAAACCGATTTCTCTTCCTCCTACGCCGATATCTCCTGCAGGAACGTCAAGATCTGCACCAATGTGACGCTCAAGTTCAGTCATGAAGCTCTGACAGAATCTCATAACTTCATTATCTGATTTTCCTTTTGGATCAAAATCAGATCCGCCTTTTCCTCCG
>JAKPJF010000083.1 GCA_029554345.1 Spirochaetota bacterium
AAGTAAAGAATCTGAGGTAAATATGAAAAAAAGAATTATTGCAGGAAACTGGAAAATGTATAAGACTTCTTCCGAAGCGAAAGATCTTGTTCATGGAATTTTGAGCGGAATGAAGGAAATGAATCTTCCTGCTGACCGTGAAGTTCTGGTTTTTCCTCCGGTTATACACGTTAAAGAAGTACACGATATGGCGAAAGGCTCTAAGCTTTCTGTCGGTGTTCAGAATATGTATTTTGAAGCAGAAGGAGCTTTTACCGGAGAAGTTTCTCCGAAAATGGTAAAAGATGCCGGTGCAAAATATATTCTTATCGGTCATTCAGAAAGAAGACATATTTTTAAAGAATCTGATGAGCTTTTGAACCGCAAAGTTAAAGCCGCTTATGAAAATGATCTTATCCCGATGCTTTGCATCGGCGAGCTTCTCGAGGAATACGAAGCTGGAAAAACTAATGACGTTTGTAAAAAACAGCTTGTTGAAGGTCTGAAAGATATAACTGCTGATCAGGCTAAGAAACTAACTGTTGCATATGAGCCTGTTTGGGCCATCGGAACCGGAAAGGTTGCTACACCGGAAATAGCTGAATCTGTTCAGAAATATGTCCGTTCTGTACTTGCAGAAATGTTCGGCCAGGATATTGCAGATCTAATTCCTATTCTTTACGGCGGATCAGCTAAACCTGAGAATGCTGCGGGTCTTCTTTCTCAGCCTAACGTTGACGGCTTGCTTATAGGCGGTGCTTGTCTTAAGGCTGATTCTTTTCTGGCAATTGCCAAATTATAATTGAGGTATCCCAATGGGTGTTTTAGCGACTATTTTGACTGTTTTCTTTGTTATTCTTTGTTTCTTTCTCGTAATTCTTGTTCTGCTTCAGTCGGATAAGAGTTCCGGAATGGGACTACTCGGCGGATCCAGTCAGTCAACTTTCGGGTCTTCTACGGCGGATGTAGTAACGAAAATCACATCTGTTATGGTGGCTCTTTTCTTTATAATAGGAATTGCTCTAGCTGTTCTCGAAACTGCTCAGATGCGCGAATTGAAAAAAGGCGTTAGCGGATCTTCTTCGGAGATTCGCCAGTCGGAACAGGCTCCGGATAAAACCGAACAATAAAATAAACACCGCCTTCGGGCGGTATTTATTTTATGTAACAATGCCTATCTTTTTTTTACTTAAGATTGACCTCAATATTAAATTTCGGTGAATTAGTTTGAAAGCGTGCTTTTGTTGCAGATTCTCATCCAATATTTTACGGAAATTTCTAGCGGCTTTGTTTCTATCAGCTGTCTGTTCCTCAGCTTATGCTGATAATCTGATTTCCGTAAAGCCTGATTCTTTAACTTCTACGCCGGAAGAAGATGTTAATAAATCTGAAAACACCGCCCAATCATTGAATCTTGATCTTCAGGCTCTTTACGGTCAATATAACAGCATGTATTCTGCGGTTAACCTGGCGCAGGAACAGCAGAATTTTGTATACTTGCTCTCTTCTTCTTTTAAAAGATCAAATGATTATGGTTACGGTGAAGATATATTTGTCAATTCGAGTTATTTTGAAAACAAAATTTCTTTTACAGGAAATCTTAATGTAACTCCTTTTATGAAGACGATTCTTGACGTGTCAATAGATTCCGATTCTCATGGCATGTTCGCCAATCCGGATTTCAGCAGAGAAGAGAAGGAAAGGCTCGATCTATCCCTGAAGAATATTCATAAAATTTCACCGAAGTTTGAAGTATTCTATGCATTCGGCGGTGCATACTATTCTCATCAGTTATCGGGGAAAAGTATGGATGATGTGCGTACACGTTTTTCAAGATATAACGGGGAAACCGGATGGGAATACATATGGTCTTCAAGTAACCGTCTCAGGGCGAAAGCTTCATATACCAAATATCATTATTCTTTAGGAGATCAGGATGATTATTACTTCGCAAGGGGAGAAATTATCGATGATTTCTATATCACTAATAATTTTGCTTTTTTAATCGGTCTAAATTTCGCATATCATAAAAATTTCGGGATTCTCGGCCTTGAAGATATGCGTAAAAAAGATATGGGTAATGATATTCCGATTATTCCAATCGGAGGTATTTCGCTGAAAGGTATTAAATATTTTTCAGCTAGCCTTGAATACCGTTATGACATGGCGGAGTTTAAACCCGAAGAGTATTATTTTCCGCAGAAATATCTTTATCCTGCATATTATTTAATTCCTTCAAGAGTACATAGAATTTCAATTGATTCTGATTTTACAGTAGTTGATAGGTTTTCGCTAAGGTTTGCAGGAGTTTTGAAAAAATCAGATAATTATGCAAACTACAAACAGGTTTCTTTTTCTTCGGATGAGGCATCTCTTTTGACTGCTGAAACAGTTAAAGCTGATACAATTGATATTATATCAGAAGCCAATCTTGTATTAGTAAAAGATTCTTTTGACATATCAGCGTCATACGCCAAGTTTTTGTTCGATTCTGATAAAAATATAACTTATAAGCCGGCCAATGACATTAAAGTTTCTGCAAAATATTACGGTTCATATTTTAATGTAACCTGGATAAATAGATTTGTCGGATCGCGTTATGTTGATCCTCAAGAAGAAGAAAAAATTAAGCGATTTGTTCTCGGTTCGCTTTCCCTTCAATACAAAGCCAGCAAATCTGTTTTTGCCGATTTGTTAATTGAAAATTTATACAACAGAAAATATTATCTGCGCAAGGATTATCCCGAATCGGGAGTAACTGCGCTTTTCGGTTTAAGAGTACTGATATAGCAGGTGTTTTATGGGTTCATTACTTTCAATTTTTGATTTTATTCCGGCTTGGGTTACGTTTTTGCCAATAGCCGTATGTTCTATAATACTTCTTGCGGTTGTAATTGAGCGGTTGATTTTTTTTAGAATCGCTCTGAGCTCTATGACTTCAGATCTCGATAAGTTTTTTTCGGCACTTTCAACAGGCGGAAGGGAAAAAGCTCTTGGGGTTGCTGTTCAGTCCGGCAGTATAATAGTCAAATCGCTTTCGGTTTTTTTTCAGATACCGGAGGGTCATGATCCTGCGGTATATTTTCAGTTTGTTGCGGAAAAAACTCAGCGTAAAATTGAAAGGTACATAGCGGTAGTTTCAACAATTGCAACTATATCTCCGATGTTCGGACTGCTTGGTACTATTACCGGCATGATGAAATCCTTTGGTGCGTTGTCGAAAAGCGGAGCTTCTTCTCAGGAACTTCTTGCTGCAGGAATAGCCGAAGCGCTTTTAACTACGGCCTTCGGACTTATCGTCGCAATTCCGGCGCTGATTTTTCATAATTATTTAATTTCAAAAAGCTCAGCTTTGGTAAAAGAGCTGGAAATAAATGCAAACAGGCTTATGCAGAATGAGTGAAAAAATAAAGCTTACTTCGCGCAGAGAGTACAGGTCGCTGATAGACATAACGCCGATGATTGATTTGGTGTTTCTTCTTGTTATTTTTTTCATGGTGACATCCAGCCTCGGAAAGATTTCATCGATTAATGTTAATCTTCCCCGTGCGGAT
>JAKPJF010000106.1 GCA_029554345.1 Spirochaetota bacterium
CGGCAATGGCACAAAGGGATTTTTTAGAAACACGCTGTTGAGCTGCGCCGTTTTGTCATTTTTATCTAAAATAATTGACAAAAAACGGCACTGTTGAAACTATCGTTAGAACTGTGCCCACGTAGCTCAGTCGGTGGAGCATTTGCATGGTAAGCAAAAGGTCACCAGTTCGATTCTGGTCGTGGGCTCATGAGCCCGTTGCTATGGGTTCTGTGTTATTTGGATAATATTTCCCTCGCGTGGAATAAATAAAGTTTACAGGAAGGCGTTATGAGAGAAGTAATTCTTATGAGCTGTCAGGATTGCAAAAGAAAGAATTATGCGACAGAGAAGAACAAAAGAAACACTACAGGAAAGCTGGAGCGCGCAAAATTCTGCAAATTCTGCGGAAAACACACGCTTCACAAAGAAACTAAAGCTTAATAAGCAGGTATATTGTGAAACTTTTTAAAAACACAAAAGAATTTCTTGCCGGTTCGAAAGAAGAGCTTTCAAAAGTAGCATGGCCTTCTAAAGAAGAAGTGTCTCGTTTTACTATGGTTGCGATTATCCTCACTATTATTATGTCTATCTTTCTGTGGGGTGTCGACATGGTTTTCACTAAAATAATTCAGACGGTGATGCGTTAAAAATGGCAAAACAATGGTATGTAATTCATACTTATTCCGGCAAGGAAAATGAAGTAAAACGGTCGATTGAAACCAAGTTCAAGAACCTCAAGCTTGAGGACAGACTCGGTGAAGTTCTCGTTCCTACTTATGACGATCCGTATCTTGCGAAAGACGGAAAGAAGAAGATGAGAAAGAGAAAGACTTTGCCAGGCTACGTGCTTGTTAATGTCGATCTTGATGACGCGATCTGGGCGGCTATCAAAACTGTAACCTATGTTACAAATTTTGTAGGCGCTTTCGGTACAGGAAAGCCTAAGCCTCTTTCTGACCGCGAAGTCAGCGAGCTTATTTTTGAGAATGCGGACAGAAGTGAAAAATCGAAAGAAAAGACTCCTGCGCAGATCAATTTTCTTATCGGAGAGCATGTCAAGGTTATCGACGGGCCTTTCAGCAATTTCAGCGGTGTTATCGAGGAAGTTTTTCCCGAGAAAGGCAGGGTGAGAGTAAAAGTCGAGATATTCGGCCGCGGTACTCCTGTTGAGCTTGATTATCTTCAGGTTGGAAAGATTTAATTCGAAAATCAGTTATTATAGAATAAGGAAACAGTTATGGCACCTAAAAAAAAGAAAAAACTTGCTACGCAAATTAAGCTTCAGATTAAAGGAGCTCAGGCGAATCCGGCACCTCCAGTAGGTCCTGCTCTTGGTCAGCACGGACTCAATATTATGGAGTTCTGTAAAGCGTTCAATGAAAGAACCAAGGATAAGCCGGGTCTTGTGCTTCCGGTTGTAATTTCGGTTTATGAGGACAGAACTTATGATTTCATCATAAAGACTCCTCCTGCAGCGGTTCTTATTAAAAAAGCAATCGGTATCGAAAGCGGTTCCGGCGAGCCAAACAAGACTAAAGCAGGCAAGATTACCCGCAAACAGCTTGAAGATATCGCAAACATGAAAATGCCGGATCTCAATGCTGATACTCTTGACGCCGCAGTTAAAATTATTGCAGGTACTGCCCGTTCAATGGGCGTTGATGTCGTAAGATAAGCGATCTATTCAATCAGGAGATATAGATGAAACACGGTAAAAAACTCATTAGTGCGAGACAAAAAGTCGACAAAACAAAGCTTCTTTCTCCTGAAGAAGCCGTAGCACTCATGAGACAGGTAAAATTTGCCAAGTTTGACGAAACAGTGGAACTCAGCATTAAGGTAATTTGCAAAAGTTATCAGAATGTCCGCGGTTTTGTAACACTTCCTGCCGGAAACGGAAAACAGGTTAAGGTTCTTGTTCTTTGTAAAGGGGACAAGCAGGCAGAAGCGAAGGATGCAGGAGCTGATTTTGTAGGCGGCGATGAGCTGATCGACAAAATTCAGAATGAAAAGTGGACTGACTATGATGCTGTAGTTGCCACACCGGATATGATGACCAAAGTGGGTAAGCTTGGTCCCATTCTCGGTAAAAAAGGTTTAATGCCTAAACCAAAAGCCGGAACAGTTACGAATGATGTTAAAGGCATCATAAAAGAACTTAAAAGCGGAAAAGTTGAGTACCGTTCGGATAAAACCGGAGTTATTCACCTTGGAATCGGAAAAGCTTCTTTTGCTGATGATGCGATTATTTCCAACATCAAAGCTCTATTTGTTCAGGTGATGAAAGACAAACCGTCGGAAGCAAAAGGCAATTACGTTAAATCGCTTGTTGTTTGTACTACGATGGGTCCCGGCATCAAAATCAACTTTAAGGGGATAGACAGATAATGGTAAAGCAGTACAAAATTGATGAAGTTGCACAGCTTACAGAAAAGCTGAACGGAAACAAGAACGTAATCCTTACTAACTATTCCGGAATCAAAGTTTCAGCTCTTACCCAGCTTAGAAACGATGTGAAAAAAACCGGCGCGAAGTTCCAGGTTGTAAAAAACAACTACTTCAGAAAAGCGCTTAAGGACTGCGGATATGATTCTTCACTTGAAGATTATCTCAAAGGTCCGGTTGCTGTTGCTTTTGCAGGCGACCAGGTCGGTGAAGTAGCAAAACTTTTCAAAGACTTTCAGAAAGAACAGGAAAAGTTTGAGCTTGTAGCCGGTGTTATCGAAGGTGTCGTTTACGGTGCCGACGGTATAAAAAGAATTGCCGATCTTCCTTCAAAAGAAGTTCTGCTTTCAAAGGTTCTTTATCTTGTCAACGCTCCAACATCGAAGATTGCTATCGGCATGAATCAGATTATGGCATCCGTTGCGAGAGGAATCAATGCTGTTGCGGAGAAAAACGCTCAGTAAAGCATTCTAAAATAGGCGTAAAATCAGATCCTTTATATAAAGGTAACTTATTTTACCCTTATAGGTTTTGCGGAAAAGCCGCTTAACTTGAAGTAATTCACTAAGTATAAGGAGTTAAAAAAATGGCTAAATTGTCAATTGATGAACTACTCGAGGCTATTGGTAGCCTTACTCTTCTCGAAGCTTCTGAGCTTGTAAAAGCAATGGAAGATAAATTCGGAATTTCAGCTGCGGCTCCAACTGCTGTAGCTGTTGCAGCGGGCCCTGCGGCTGAAGCTGCTGAAGAAAAAACTGAATTCGACGTAATTCTTAAGAGCCACGGCGAAAAGAAAATCGACGTTATTAAAGTTGTTAGAGAAATCACAAGTCTTGGTCTTAAAGAAGCGAAAGAACTTGTTGAAGCTAACGGCAAAGCTGTTAAAGAAAAAGTTTCTAAGCAGGAAGCTGCTGATATCAAAGCTAAACTTGAAGCAGTCGGTGCGGCTGTTGAAGTTAAGTAATTTCTTGCCTTCAGCCGGGATTCTAATCCCGGCGCAATGATTTAATCAATAGACTGGGTTACCGGTCTATTGATTTTGTTTTTTGATGCTGTTTTAGCGCGTGAGACGCGCAATAATTCGAAAGAAACACACTGGGGTTAAAGATGCGTAAAGAAAAACCTGTAGTTAATTTCGGGAAGATACGTCAAGGTATTGAAATCCCGGACATGATAGAGGTTCAGACGGAATCCTATGATTGGTTCCTTCAGAGAGATATATCCCCGTCTAAAAGAAAAAAGCACGGTCTGCAGGCTGTATTTGTTGAGACATTTCCAATCAACAGCCCGAATGAAGACCTTACGCTTGAATTCGTGAACTATGAAATCGGCGAGCCGAAGTACAGTGAAGCGGAATGTAAAGAACGCGATGTGACTTTTGCTTCTCCGCTTAAGGCGACAATAAATCTCATTAAAAAAGACAATATGGAAGTGCGTCAGCAGCAGGTTTACATGGGTGATATTCCCGTGATGACCGACAGAGGCACATTTATTATAAACGGAGCAGAGCGTGTTGTTGTAAATCAGCTTCATCGTTCTCCTGGTATATTTTTCGCGTTTGACGATATTGAGCGTATATACAGCGCACGTGTTATTCCTGATAAAGGTTCATGGCTTGAAATAGAAATGGATTCTAAGGGAATGATTATCGCGCGTATTGACAGAAAGAAAAAGTTTCCGGTAACTCTTCTTATTAAATCTCTAAATCTGGTTGATAAAACAATAGGTGCAGAGAGCGATGAGGAAATTATCAGACTTTTTTACGGCGAGCCTGAAAAAGTTGATATTACAAATGATGATAATATTTCAAGAATAATCGGACAGCGTGTTGCCGTATCGATTTTCAGCAAGAGCGACGAAGGCGACAGTATAATTGATGCCGGCGGAAGAATTACTCTTGATGCTATCGACCGTATGAAGGAAGAGGGCATCAAAACGATAGATATAATCAAATTCCCGAACAACAAGGAAGATGATTATCTTATCAAGTCTCTTGATAAAGACAGAGAGATGTGTGAAAAACTGCAGAAGGGACTCAATCAGGAATTTACTCCGAGTGAACTTGCCCTTCTTTCTATTTATGATATCATGCGTCCCGGCGATCCGTTGATCGTAAAAGATGCTCTCAATGAACTTAACAGAATGTTTTTTGATCTCAAGAGTTATTCTCTCGGGCTTGTCGGAAGATATAAGATTAATAAAAAGTTCAATTATCCGGCTGATATCGAGAATGATACACTCATTCCCCGCGACATCATCGAAACAGTTAAATATATTCTGTTTCTGATTTCGGAAGCAAAGGATTTCGTTGTAGATGATATCGATCATCTCGGAAACAGAAGAGTTCGTTCGGTTGGCGAGCTTCTCGTTAACCAGCTTAAGCTCGGTTTTCAGAGAATGGAGCGCGTTATCCGTGAGAGAATGACGATTCAGGATCTTGATGTTGCGACTCCTCAGGCTTTGATAAGCATCAAACCTGTTAGTGCCGTGCTCAATGAGTTTTTCGGTTCGAGCCAGCTTTCACAGTTCATGGATCAGACTAATCCTCTTGCAGAACTTACTCATAAAAGACGTCTTTCGGCTCTCGGTCCAGGCGGTCTTTCAAGAGACAGAGCAGGATTCGAAGTGCGTGACGTACACTATTCTCATTACGGCCGTATGTGTCCTATTGAAACTCCGGAAGGTCCGAACATCGGTCTTATCGTTTCAATGTCGACTTACGCACGCGTTAACAAATACGGATTCCTTGAAACTCCGTACAAAAAAGTTGAAAACGGTATTGTAACTGACAAAGTCGAATATCTTACTGCGACTGAAGAAGACCGTTCATATATCGCACAGGCGAATGCTCCTATTGACGAAAGCGGAAAATTTACGACTGTAATGAATCCATGCCGTCACCGCGGAGATTTCCCTTACAGAAAGCCTGATGAAATTCAGTATATGGACGTATCACCGAGTCAGATTTTCTCTGTTTCGACATGTCTTATTCCTTTTCTTGAGCATGATGACGCGAACCGTGCGTTGATGGGTTCGAACATGCAGCGTCAGGCAGTTCCTCTTCTTGAAGAACAGGCTCCTCTTGTAGGAACCGGTATCGAAGTAAGAGCCGCTAAAGACAGCGGTGTAATGGTTATTGCTAAACATGACGGTGAAGTTATCGCTTCTGATGCTACAAGAATTCTAGTTAAAAGAAAAGCCGGCGGCGAAGTTGATGAATATAAGCTGATCAAATTTCAGAGAACTAACCAGGGAACATGTTTTAATCAGAAACCTATTGTTAAAACCGGTGAAAAGGTTAAGAAAGGCGATGTTCTTGCTGACGGTCCTTCTACCGATCTCGGAAGACTTGCACTTGGAAGAAACATTCTTGTAGCGTTCATGCCTTGGATGGGATATAACTTCGAGGATGCGATTCTTCTTTCAGAAAAACTCGTTAAGGAAGACGTATTTACATCGCTTCATGTTGAGCAGTTTGAAATCGAGGCACGTGAAACAAAACTCGGAAGAGAAGTTATCACACGCGATATTCCTAACCTCGGCGAAAAAGCGTTCAAAGATCTTGATGATGACGGTATAGTCAGAGTCGGAGCTTTCGTTAAACCGAATGATATTCTTGTCGGAAAGGTTACTCCTAAGGGTGAACAGGATATCACTCCAGAGTATAAGCTTCTTCATTCGATTTTCGGCGAAAAGGCTAGAGAAGTAAGAGATACATCACTTCGCGTTCCTAACGGAATGGAAGGTGTAATCATTGATATTAAGAGATTTTCACGCGAAAACGGCGATGAACTTGCTGCCGGCGTTGAAGAGCTTGTTAAAGTTTATATTGCTAAAAAAAGAAAAATTTCTGTCGGTGACAAGATGGCGGGCCGCCATGGAAATAAGGGTGTAATTTCGCGCGTAATGCCGGAATATGAAATGCCTTATCTTCCTGACGGAACACCGATTGATATCGTTCTCAACCCTCTTGGGGTACCTTCGCGAATGAATATCGGTCAGCTTCTTGAAACAGAATTGGGATGGGCTGCGCATGAAATGGGAGTTCTTACTGAGACTCCGATCTTTGACGGTGCAACTCATGATGACATAAAAGAATATCTTAAGAAGGCTAATCTTCCTGAAGATTCAAAATCGGTTCTTTATGACGGAAGAACGGGAGATCCTTTCAAAAACCGTGTAATGACAGGTTATATCTACATGATTAAACTTGCTCACATGGTCGATGACAAGATTCATGCACGTTCAACCGGTCCTTACTCTCTTGTTACTCAGCAGCCTCTTGGAGGAAAAGCTCAGTTCGGAGGTCAGAGACTCGGGGAGATGGAAGTTTGGGCACTCGAAGCTTATGGAGCGGCTTATACACTTCAGGAACTTCTTACTGTTAAGTCGGATGACATGATCGGCCGTGCGCGTATGTACGAAGCGATAGTAAAAGGTCATCAGGCTACAAGCCCTGGCGTACCGGAATCATTTAATGTATTGATTCAGGAGCTTAGAGGTCTTGCGCTTGACGTTAAGATTTTTGACAAGAAGGGCAAGGAATTGTCTCTCGCAGAATGGAGCGACAGTTTCAATAAAAACAAGAAGAGAATCAAATTCGATACTCTTCATAACGAAAGCAACAGCTGAAAAAATCTAAATATGGGGATCCCTGAATGAGAGATTTTAACGATTTCAGTTCAATGAAAATACAGCTTGCCTCTCCTGATACGATCCGTGAGTGGTCGTACGGCGAGGTTAAGAAACCTGAAACGATAAATTACCGTACGCTTAAACCAGAGCGTGACGGACTTTTCTGTGAAAAAATATTCGGTACAACTAAAGAGTACGAATGTTATTGCGGAAAATTTAAATCAATCCGCTACAAGGGCGTAATTTGCGACCGTTGCGGTGTTGAAGTAACGCACTATAAAGTAAGAAGAGAGCGCGGCGGACATATTGAGCTTGCCGCTCCGATAGCACACATCTGGTATTACAGATCTGTTCCTTCCCGTCTCGGACTTCTTCTTGATATGTCCGCGATGGATCTCAAAAAGATTCTTTATTACGAAAAATATGTTGTACTTGAACCGGGTGAAGCTTCTGAAGAGAATATTTCGCGCGGAAGCCTTCTGGAAGAAGATGAATATTATGATCTTTATGAGAAATTCGGCGACAGCTTTGTCGCAGAAATGGGAGCTTCCGCAATTAAGGAACTTCTTCTCAGTATTGATCTTGATGATGAATCACAGAGACTCAGAGCTCATATAGTTGATCTTCAGCAGAACAACAAGACTATTGATAAGAAACTCATCAAACGTCTTGAAGTAATTGAAGCATTCAGAGATTCAGAAAACAAACCTGAATGGATGGTAATGGATGCGATTCCGGTAATTCCGCCTGAATTACGGCCTATGGTTCAGCTTGACGGCGGACGTTTTGCGACCAGTGACCTTAACGATCTATATAGACGTGTAATAAACAGAAATAACCGTCTCAAGAGGCTTCTTGTCCTCAGAGCTCCTGATATTATTGTAAAAAACGAGAAGCGTATGCTTCAGGAAGCTGTTGATGCTCTTTTTGACAACTCAAGAAGAAAGAAAGCAGTTAAAGGAAAGGGTAATCGTCCGCTAAAATCTATTTCGGATATGCTTAAAGGTAAGCAGGGACGTTTCCGCCAGAATCTTCTTGGTAAGCGTGTTGACTACTCCGGTCGTTCGGTAATTGTAATCGGACCTGAGCTTAAACTTTATCAGTGCGGTCTTCCTAAGAAAATGGCAATTGAACTTTTCAAGCCGTTCATCATGAGAAGACTTGTTGATGAAGGATATTGTCAGAATATAAAAAGCGCGAAACGTAAGGTTGAAAACGAAGAAGGCGCAGTATGGGAAGTTCTCGAGCAGGTAATCGCTGAGCATCCGGTTCTTCTTAACCGTGCTCCGACTCTTCACCGTCTCGGAATCCAGGCGTTTGAACCTGTTCTCGTAGAAGGAAAAGCGATCAGACTGCATCCGCTCGTTTGTCATGCGTATAATGCGGACTTTGACGGTGACCAGATGGCAGTTCACGTTCCGCTATCTCCTCGTGCACAGCTTGAGTGCTGGACACTCATGCTTTCTGCAAACAATCTTCTTTCGCCTGCGAACGGTGAACCGGTTGTAACGCCTTCACAGGATATAATTCTCGGTATTTATTATCTTACCAGTCAGCTCCCTCATAAAGAAGGAGATCCTGTTAAGAGTTTTGATTCACTTGATGACATTGAACGCGCCGTAGACAGAGGAACTTTTGATTATAGAAACAAAATCAAATTCTATCCTGCTGAAGGCGAGCCTTTTGAAACAACAGGCGGAAGACTTATTTTTAATCAGATTATGCCTGAAGGATATAAGTTTGTTAACTACGTTTGCGGAAAAAAAGAAATTTCAAAGATCATCGCTGATATTTTTGATAAATTCGGTTCTGCCGTAACGGTTAAGATGCTTGATGACATCAAGAGTCTCGGTTACAGATACGGAACTTATTTCGCACCTACAATTGCGGTTTCTGATATTATCGTTCCAAAAGAAAAATATGAAATGGTTGAAAAAGCCAATAAGGAAATCGAAAAGGTTGAGGAAGAATACCGTTTCGGTATGAGAACCAATGAAGAAAGATTCAACCTTGTCGTAAATAAATGGACTTCGGTCAATGACCAGATTACTAAAGTAATGATGGAGAATATTGCAAAAGACCAGGAAGGTTTTAACAATATTTACATCATGGCACAGTCGGGAGCGCGTGGATCCAGCCAGCAGATCAAACAGCTTGCGGGTATGCGCGGATTGATGTCAAAACCGAGCGGTGATATCATCGATATTCCGATCCGTTCAAACTTTAAAGACGGTCTTAACGTTCTTGAGTACTTTATCTCAACAAACGGTGCGAGAAAAGGTCTTGCCGATACCGCTCTTAAAACTGCGGATGCCGGTTATCTTACCCGCCGTCTTGTAGATATTTCTCAGGATGTTGTTGTAACTGAAGACGATTGCGGAACTACAGTCGGTATCGACATCTCCGCGATCAAAGAAGGTGATGAAGTTGTTGAAACTCTCGGTTCACGTGTAATCGGAAGAACTCTTCTCTATGATTTGTATCATCCGGTAACAAATGAGATTATTGCAAACGCAGATCAGATTATAACAAAGGATCTTGCAGAAAAAATTGACGAACTTCATATTGATACTATTGAAATACGTTCGGTATTGACTTGCGAATCGCGTCATGGAACATGCGCAAAATGTTATGGTCAGAACCTCGGTACTTCTATGGCTGTTAATATCGGTGAAGCGGTCGGAACAATTGCCGCTCAGTCAATCGGTCAGCCGGGAACTCAGCTTACCATGAGAACTTTCCATATCGGAGGTATCGCATCAGGTAAGGTAGAAGAAGGTGAAATCCGTTTCGGTTACCCTGTTTTCGTTAAGAACATGACTTTCAGAACTATTCTTACTGATGATAAAAAAATAATATCCGTAAGAAGAGGTTATCTCGAGGTTCAGCGTGTTGTTGCCGAATACAGTCTTGATAACGGAGAAAAGATTACAGCAAAAGAAGGCGATAAAATATATCCGGGTTCAAAAATCGCTACAAAAGATAAAGAAGCAGTTCTTTCTAAAACATCAGGTTTTGTTAAACTTGACGGAAACAAACTCTATGTGCTTGGCGACATCAATCTTAAGCCGATCAATGTAGGTACAGAAATTCTTTGTCAGATAGATAAATTCTATGACAGAAATTCAGTTATTGCGGCATTTGACCCGCTTCTCGAGCCTATCGTAACAGAAATTGACGGTACTGTAGAATTTGTTGATGTTGAACTCAACAAGAGTATGATTGAAGAGCTTGACCCTGTAACCAATCAGAAAAAGAGATTTATAGTAGAGTATAAAACTGAAAAGCTTCAGCCGCGCATAAACGTTTATGCATCTCCTGATGCTGAACCTACTACATATCTTCTTCCTAAGGGTGCGCATCTTGTTGTTGAAGATAAGATGAAGGTTAGAGCAGGATCTATTCTTTCAAAGATCCCTAAAGAAGCTGAAAAAACTAAGGATATCACGGGCGGTCTTCCGCGTGTTGCCGAACTTTTTGAAGCAAGAGTACCGAAAGATAAAACCACTCTTTCAGAAATTGACGGAAAAGTTGTTATCGGTGACACTGTTAAGAATAAACGTAAGATTAAAGTTGTTAACGATGAAGAAGAAAGAGAATATTCTATTCCGGCATCAAAATTCCTACGTGTTCAGGACGGGGATATAATCCGCAAGGGTGAAAAAATTGATGACGGTCCGGTTGATCCGCATGATATTCTTAAAATCATGGGTATCCGTGAACTTCAGAAATTCCTTGTTAATGAAGTACAGGCGGTTTACAGACTTCAGGGTGTAGGAATTAACGATAAACATATTGAAATTATCGTTCGTCAGATGCTCCGTAAAGTTAGAATTACTGAACCGGGTGATACATCATTTGTAATTGAACAGATTGCTGATAAGTTTGAATTCAAAGATGAAAACGAACGAGTTACAAATGAGGGCGGTTCGCCTTGCGGTGCAGAGCCGGTTCTTATGGGTATTACTAAAGCCGCTTTGAATACAGAATCGTTTATTTCTGCGGCATCTTTCCAGGAAACAACCCGAGTCCTTACAGACGCGGCTATAAAAGGAAAGGTCGATCATCTTCGCGGATTGAAGGAAAACGTAATTATCGGACATCTTATCCCTGCGGGAACAGGTATGCCGGATTACAGAAATTGTGATGTTTATCAGCATGAAACAGGAGATATGGATTTCACAGAAGAAGAACTTAAGATGATGGAAACTGAGGATGAGTATCCTCGCATGGATGACGAAAATCAGCCTCAGCCTGTTCCGGTTCCTTTGATGAAAGATCCGATTCCTCTGGATGAACTTCAGGATGAAGACGAAGAAGATGATGATGAGGATTTCGCAGAAGAAACTATTTCAGACGAAGAGTAAAATATACAGTTCCGGGAATAAATTTCCCGGAACTTGATTAATTTTATTGACAAAGAACTGCCGTAAAGTGAGATTGCAAAAACTAACGGTGAAATTATCTTTTTATATAGGTTTAAGGAGCAAAAATGCCTACTATTAATCAGTTGATAAGAAAAGGGCGTGAGTCAAAAAACAGAGGAACTAAATCCCCTGCTTTGAAGTCTTGTCCGCAGAAAAGAGGAGTTTGTACACGTGTAATGACTGTAACTCCTAAAAAACCGAATTCGGCTCTTAGAAAAGTTGCCCGTGTTCGTCTTACAAACGGTATCGAAGTTACAGCATACATTCCGGGTGTTGGTCACAATCTTCAGGAGCACTCTGCAGTTCTTGTCAAAGGCGGAAGAGTAAAGGATTTGCCGGGTGTGCGTTATCATATAGTGAGAGGAGCTCTTGATACTCTCGGTGTTGACGGCCGTAAAAAATCGCGTTCTAAATACGGCGCAAAGAGACCTAAAGCGTAAACGATAAAAGAGGATAGATATGCCAAGAAGAAGAAGACCAGTTAAAAGAGAAGTACTTCCTGATCCTAAGTTCAACAGCCAGTTGATTTCCAAATTTGTCAATGTAATGATGTATGATGGAAAGAAAGGAATAGCAGAAAAAGCATTTTACGATGCTATGGAATTTATACAGAAGAAAACTGAACAGACTCCTGTTGAAGTTTTTGAAAAGGCCCTTGAAAATGTTAAGCCGCTTGTCGAAGTTAAGTCAAGACGTGTCGGCGGAGCAACTTATCAGGTTCCTATAGAAATAAGAGCTGAAAGAAGACAGGCTCTTGCTATCAGATGGATAATTACAGCATCGCGTGCAAGAAGCGAAAAAACTATGTGTCAGAAGCTTGCAGGTGAATTGATGGATGCTTTTAACAATACAGGCGCATCGATCAAAAAGAAAGAAGATACTCACCGTATGGCTGAAGCAAACAAAGCTTTTGCTCATTACAAATTCTGATTTGTCTTAGATTAAATATATAGTGCCAGGTGTCTGCCTGGCATTTTTTGTTGAAGCGGGTGAAAAATGGGAAGGGATCTGCCTTTACATCGTACAAGAAATATCGGAATAATGGCTCATATAGATGCCGGAAAGACGACACTTTCTGAGCGTATTCTTTTCTATACAGGTAAAACTCATAAAATCGGTGAAGTTCATGAAGGCAGTGCCGAGATGGACTGGATGATTCAGGAGAAAGAACGCGGAATTACCATTACTGCGGCTGCTACAACATGTTTCTGGAAAAACACACGAATTAATTTAATAGATACTCCCGGTCACGTTGACTTTACTGTTGAAGTAGAGCGTTCCCTTCGTGTCCTTGATTCAGCGATAGCAGTTTTTGACGCAGTTCACGGTGTTGAACCTCAATCTGAGACGGTTTGGCGTCAGGCTGATAAATATCATATTCCGCGTCTTTGTTTTGTGAATAAAATGGATAGAATCGGTGCTGATTTCAACAACACCGTTCAAATGATCATAAAAAAACTTAACGCTCTACCTGTGGTTGTTCAGTTTCCTTGCGGTGCGGAGGATAATTTTTCAGGAGCTATAGATGTTATTTCCGGAAAAATGATAGTTAATTCCTGTGATAAAGGTGAAGAAATCGTTGAATCTGATATTCCTTCAGAGTATATGGATGAATACCGCCGCAGACATGAGGAAATGATTGATTTGCTGACCGGTTTTGATGATGAACTGATGGAAAAAGTTCTGGCAGAAAATGTAACTGTTGATGATGTTAAAAAATCACTCAGGGGATTGGTGATCTCATCAAAGATTTTCCCTGTTTTTTGCGGAACTGCCCTTAAAAATAAAGGTGTTCAGCCTCTCTTGGATGCTGTTATAGATTATCTTCCTTCTCCGAAGGATGTCGGAGCTGTTAAAGGTCATGATCCGAAAAATCTTGAAAATATAATAACCCGTGAGCCGGAAGACAAAGAACCTTTGTCAGCTCTTCTTTTTAAAATACATTCAGATCCCTATGTCGGAAAACTTTCTTTCATTAGAATTTATTCAGGTGAATTAAAAGTCGGCGACAGTGTCTTGTGTGTCAATTCCGGGAAAAAAGAGCGTATTCAGAAAATTCTCCGTATGCATGCAAATGACAGGGAAGAGGTAAAAGAAGCTTTTTCCGGAGATATCGTTGCATTGGTCGGTATGAAATTTTCAAGAACAGGTGATACATTAACTGCGGAATCTAATCCGGTAATCCTTGAAAAAATGGATTTTCCGGATCCTGTAATATCTGTTGCAATTGAGCCGAAGACTAAAGCTGATCAGGATAAGTTATTTCAGTCTCTTGACCGTTTGATGGAAGAAGATCCGACATTTCAGGTGAAAAAAGATCCTGATACCGGGCAGAATCTGATTTCGGGAATGGGAGAACTGCATCTTGAAATTATTGCCGACCGGTTAATTCGGGAGTTTTCAGTAAATGCAAATGTCGGAAAACCGCAGGTAACATATAAAGAAACTGTTTCATTTGAAGCCGTCGTTGAGAAATTGTATGAACATATAATTTCCGGAAAAAATAACAAGGCTCTTGTCAAGATTCGCGTTATTCCTAATTCGAACGGCGCAGGTATTGCGTTTACAAACACTTTGCCGCCGGAAATTTTATCACCGAATCTTGTGCAGGCTGTTTCTGAAGGCGTGAACGATGCTTCTCAGGCGGGAGTTCTTGCCGGTTTTAAAATGGATGATATTATTGTAGAGCTTGTCGGAGCAGAGTATTTTGAGAATGAGTCGACTGAGCTTTCATACAGAATTGCCGTCAATATGGCTTTAAAAGAAGCGTGTCAGAAGGCAAATCCTGTCCTTCTTGAGCCGATAATGCGTCTTGAAGTTGTTCTTCCTGATGAATATACCGGTGATGTTATAAATGATATCAGCACACGAAAAGGACGCGTTGAATCAATAGATATGCGCGGACATCTTAAAGTTGTTGATGCCTATGTACCTCTTTCGGAAATGTTCGGATATTCCACGAGTGTCCGTTCAATAAGCCAGGGAAGAGCTTCGTACACGATGCAGTTTTCCCGCTACGAAATAGTGCCGAAAAACAAGGCTGAAATGATTGTAAATAGAATAATGGGGCGCGTTTTTTAGGTTTTTTGGAAATATATAAAAATTTCAATTAATCGAAATTTTTTTTGGATTAATTGGTTGACAGTAAACGGGTATATTTTTTTAATTCATTCACCTTCGTTCATCGAAGGCTGTCTATTGTTTGCTTAAAAACGGAATAAGAAAAACAAGGAAATAGGAGAAATAAAATGGCTAAAGAAAAATTCGACAGGTCGAAACCACACGTAAACGTGGGAACCATCGGTCACGTTGACCATGGCAAGACTACATTGACTTCTAGTATTACTAACGTATTTGCCGCTGTTTATGGCGGAGCTAACAAAGCCGTTGCATTCGAAAATATCGATAATGCTCCGGAAGAAAGAGATCGCGGTATCACTATTGCGACTTCTCATCAGGAATATCAGACTCCTGCTAGACACTATGCTCACGTTGACTGCCCTGGTCACGCTGACTATGTAAAAAACATGATCACTGGTGCCGCTCAGATGGATGTTGCAATTCTTGTTGTTGCTGCTACTGACGGTCCTATGCCTCAGACTAAAGAGCACGTTCTTCTTGCTCGTCAGGTAAACGTACCTTATATCATCGTATTCTTGAATAAAGTTGACATGCTTGACGCTTCTGACAGAGAAGAGCTTGTTGAACTTGTAAAAGAAGAAGTTAAAGATCTTCTTGTTAAGAACGGTTTCTCTGCTGATTCTCCGATTGTTCCAGGTTCTGCTCTTAGAGCGCTTGAAGACATCGCTGCCGGAAATAAAGATACTGAGTGGGTTAAGGCAATTCTTGCTCTTGGCGAAGCTCTTGATACTTTCGTACCGACTCCTGAAAGACCAATCGACAAACCTTTCCTTATGCCTGTAGAGGACGTTTTCTCTATCACTGGCCGTGGAACAGTTGTAACTGGAAGAGTTGAAAGAGGTAAGGTTAAGGTTAACGAAGAAATCGAAATCATCGGTTTCAAAGAAACTAAGAAAGCGGTTGTTACCGGCGTTGAAATGTTCAGAAAACTTCTTGATGAAGGTCTTGCTGGTGATAACGTTGGATGTCTTCTTCGCGGTGTAGCAAAAGAAGATGTTGAAAGAGGTCAGGTTCTTGCTAAACCGGGTTCTGTAACTCCTCATACAAAATTTGATTGTGAAGTCTATATTCTTTCTAAAGAAGAAGGCGGAAGACACACTCCATTCTTTAACAACTATCGTCCTCAGTTCTATTTCAGAACAACTGACGTAACTGGTATCATCCAGCTTCCTGAAGGTGTTGAAATGGTTATGCCTGGCGATAACATCAAAATGGTTATCGAGCTTATCACTCCGGTTGCAATGGAAGAAACTCTTCGTTTCGCGATCAGAGAAGGCGGAAGAACTGTTGGTGCCGGTGTTGTAACAAAAATCGTCGCTTAATAGTAAAAAGGTTGATTAATAACGCTTATGAAACGATATTGGTCAAGCTCACAGAGAGCTTGACCAATTCTATGTAATGTTAAATTTGAGGGAATATTGTGGCTAAGAATGCAACTAAAATGATACGCGTGAAGCTTAAATCTTTCGATGTTAAGGTTCTCGACAAGTCGGCGGCTATGATTGTTGCTACGACTAATAGAATTGGTGCGAAAGTTGCGGGTCCTGTTCCTCTTCCTACAAAGGTTGAGAAATTTTGTGTTCTGAGATCGCCGCATGTTAATAAGGAATCTCGTGAGCAGTTTGAAATAAGGACTCATAAAAGACTTGTTGATATTATAGATCCTAGTACTGATACGGTTGAAGCTTTAATGAAGCTTGAACTTCCAGCAGGTGTTTCCGTAGATATCAAATTGTAATTCGTTTTGAATGTTCCGGCAGTTGATGCCGAAATGTAATAAAATTGTTAGAAATTGTTGAAAGAAAATAATTGGTGTTTGGCAGGATTTTGTCATGAGAAAGGCGTTGATCGGAAAAAAAATCGGAATGACTCAGCTTTTTGCTGAAGATGGTTCAATGGTTCCAGTAACAGTTGTTGAGCTTGGTCCGAATGTTGTTGTGCAGAAAAAGACTGCCGATAAAGATGGTTACGAGTCAATAAAACTTGGTTTTGGCGATGTTAAGGAAAAAGATCTTACTAAGGCTCTTGCCGGTGAGTTTAAAAAGAGAAATGTTGCTGAGATGAAAAAATCTCTAAGAGAAGTTGATTTGTTCGATTCTTCATTTGAAGTCGGAAGCGTTTTGACTTGTGATATTTTTTCTGAAAATGATTTTGTAGATGTTGAAGGTGTTTCTAAGGGAAAAGGTTTCCAGGGAACAATGAAGCGTCACAATTTTAAAGGCGGACGCGCTTCTCACGGTTCTTCTTTTCATCGTGCTCCGGGTTCAATGGGTTGCAGAACTTATCCGGGAGAAGTTTGGAAAGGTAAAAAGATGGCGGGACGTATGGGAACCGACACTGTTACTGTTAAGAATTTGAAAGTTATGAAAGTTTTGAAAGAGAAGAATACAATTCTTGTTTCAGGAGCTATTCCTGGCAGAAGAAATTCTCTTGTACTCGTAAAGGGAAAATAAAGGATACTGATAGAGGAAGACAATGTTAATAGATAAGTATTCCATAGATGGGCAGAAGCTCGGACAGGTCGAATTGAATGATTCTGTTTTTGCAGCCGAAATTAATGATGTGCTTTTGTATGAATTTATAAAGGCGGCAAATGCTAATCTTCGTCAGGGAACTCATTCTACTAAAGAACGTTCTTTTGTGAGCGGCGGTGGAAAGAAGCCTTGGAAGCAGAAAGGAACAGGTCGTGCCCGTCAGGGATCGATCAGATCTCCGCAGTGGAGAGGCGGTGGAATAGTTTTTGGTCCAAGACCAAGATCATATAAAGTTGAACTTCCTAAAAGCCTTAAGTCTGCAGCATATCGTTCAATTTTTTCAGTAAAAGCGAAAGAAAGTGCGCTTAAAGTTATTGCAGACTTTGATGTTGAATCAGGTAAGACTAAGGATATGCAGAATATTCTTAACAAACTTGGCGTTGAGCGCGGTGTTCTTGTTGCGCTTGATCGTGATGTTAAAACAAGAAGAGCTATAAGAAATATTGCCGGTGTTAAGTATAATGATGCAAAACTTATCAACGGAAGAGATATTTTTTATTCAAAACAGCTTCTCATGACTGAAGGCGCTGTGAAATATATTAACGAAAAGTATTCGAAGGTGAAATAAAATGAACCTCAACGATGTTATATTAAAACCTGTAATTACTGAGAAATCTACAATGCTTAATGCTGACAGAAAATATGTCTTCAAAGTAGCTATGGATTCTAATAAATCTCTTGTTAAACAGGCTGTTAAGTTGGTTTTCGGTGTTACACCGGAAGATGTGAACGTTATTAACGTTAGAACACGTAAAAAGCGCACAAAATTCGGTATCGGAAGAAAACCGATCTGGAAGAAGGCGATTGTTACTCTTAAGAAAGACGATAAAATTGAATTGTTTGATAATAAATAATAATAGGGTTTTGTACGATGGCATTAAAAAAGTTTAGACCAGTAACTCCTACTCTTCGATATAAGACCGTTCTTGTTTTCGATGAGATTACAGAAGAGAAGCCTCATAAAGCACTGACTTCAGGTTATGTTCAGAAAGCAGGTCGCGGTGCTAAAGGTCAGATTTCCGTAAGAAGAAAAGGCGGCGGGCATAAGAAAAAGTACAGAGTAATTGACTTCAAAAGAGATAAATTTGATATCCCTGGTGTAGTTGAGTCTATACAGTACGATCCGAACAGAACTGCGAATATTGCTCTTGTTTGTTATAAAGACGGTGAAAGACGTTATATTATTGCCCCTAAATCTGTTAAAGTCGGTGATTCGATTCTTTCAGGAAATTCAGTTGAAGTTAAACCCGGCAATACTATGCCATTGAAGAATATCCCTGTCGGCACTAACATCTATAATATAGAACTTCATGTTGGTAAAGGCGGTCAGATCGCAAGGTCTGCAGGTTCTTTTGCGCAGATTTCCGGTCTTGAAGGCGACTATTGCTTAGTTAAGCTTCCTTCTAGCGAGCTTAGAAAGATTCATGGTGATTGTTTGGGAACAATCGGTGAAGTTGGAAATGCCGATCACATGAATGTTACTGTTGGTAAGGCTGGAAGATCGCGTTGGCTTGGTAAACGTCCTAAGGTTAGAGGTGTTGTAATGAACCCTGTTGACCATCCATTGGGCGGTGGTGAAGGTAGAACAAGCGGTGGTAGACATCCTGTTTCTCCAACTGGTGTACCAGCTAAAGGATACAAGACAAGAAAGAAGAAAAAATATAGTAATAACATGATAATCAGCAGAAGGAAATAATTATGGCTAGATCGTTAAAAAAAGGACCTTATGTCGACATGAATCTTTTCAAGAAGGTTGAAGAGCTTAATTCTACAAATCAGAAGAAATCTCTGAAAACTTGGTCGAGAAGATCTACAATATTTCCGGAAATGCTTGGTCATACCATAATGGTTCACAACGGAAAAAACTTTATTCCTGTTTATGTTACTGAGAATATGGTTGGACACAAGCTTGGAGAATTTGCTTTGACCAGAAATTATCGCGGTCATACAAGTAAAGACGACAAATTGGCTAAGAAGAAGAAATAATAATCGGCTAGAAGGAATTAAAGATGGAATACAGAGCGATAGCAAAAACAGTAAGAATATCTCCGTATAAGGCAAGATTAGTTGCCAATGTTGTGAGAGGATATTCTTATCCTGAAGCAATGGATATGCTTGGTTCTCTTCGCAGAAAAGCTTCTGATTTAATTAAGAAGACAGTTCATTCTGCCGGAGCAAACGCTAAAGTTGCTAATCCTGAGATTAATGATAATGACCTTTTCATAAAGAAGATTACCGTCGACGGCGGAATTACTTTAAAGAGATTTGCGGCTCGCGCAAGAGGTCGCGGAACTAGAATCATTAAGAGGACAAGCCATATTACTGTGGTATTGTCGGACGAAAAATAATTTTTGCAAGGTGAGTTATGGGTCAGAAGGTACATCCAATAGGGTTTAGAATCGGAATTGTAAGAAATTGGGATTCCGTTTGGTATGAAGATAAAAAGAATTTTAAGGTTTGTCTTGTTGAGGATCTTAAGATCAGAGATTTTATAATGAAAAATCATAAGACTGCAGGTATAGCACGTGTTGTGATCGAGCGTCTTGCTGATAAAATCAATGTTAATATTCACACTGCAAGACCTGGTATGCTTATTGGAAAAAAAGGATCAGATATTGATACTTTGAAACTTTCTCTCCAGAAAATTGCATCAAAAAACGTTTATGTTAATATAGTTGAAGTTAAGAAGCCGGAAAAAGCGGCTCAGGTTATAGCACAGCAGATAGCACAGCAGATCGAAGGCCGTCAGCCTTATAGAAAGGCAGTCCGTCAGGCTGTTGGAAACGCTGTAAGAAGCAATGCTCACGGCATAAAGGTAATGATTTCCGGAAGATTAAACGGTGCTGACATTGCTCGCGGTGAAACTTTCAAAGAAGGAAGAGTTCCTCTTCATACATTGAGAGCTGATATCGATTATGGTGTTGCTGAAGCTCTTACTACTTATGGCTTGATCGGCGTTAAAGTTTGGGTTTATAATGGTGATGTTTTTGCTTCTAAAGCAGAATCTGACGAAGATAAATATACTGTAAAAAGAAAAACAAAATAATTGACTTATAAGGGATAAAAGCCATGTTAATGCCTACAAAGGTTAAACATAGAAAGATTCATCGCGGAAATCAGAAAGGTCTTGCATATCGCGGTTCAACAGTTTCTTTCGGAGAATTTGCAATTAAAGCTCTTGAGGCCGGACGCCTTGACAGCAGGCAGATAGAAGCTGCCCGTATTGCCATAAACAGAAAAGTAAAAAGAGGCGGAAAACTCTGGATCAGAATTTTCCCTGACAGACCATATACAAAGAAGCCTGCTGAAACTCGTATGGGTAAAGGTAAAGGTAATCCTGAAGGTTTTGAAGCGATAATTCTTCCTGGCAGAATCCTTTTTGAACTGGGCGGAATTGATGAAGCTGTTGCAAGAGAAGCATTAACTGCGGCTTGTGCTAAGCTTTCTGTTAAGACAAAGATTGTGACAAAGATATAAAGGTGAACCATGAAAGAGAAAATTGAAGGACTTACGGAACAGGAATTGACAAGTCAGTATAACGCGGCGAAAGAATCTATTCGCAAGCTTCGTTTTCAGTCTGTAACCGGTAAGCTTGAAAATACAAAATCTATTAACAACCTTAAAAAAAAGATTGCTCGCATTCTTACTCTTAGAAAAGAGTATGAGCTTGGAATTAAAAAAAGATAAGTTGATTTAAGGAACATAAAATGGTTAAAAAACAGAGTAAACAGCTTACAGGCAGTGTAGTCAGCGATAAAATGGACAAAACTGTTGTTGTTAAGATTGAAAAGATGGAAAAGCATCCTCTTTACAAGAAATTTGTTAAAAAAAGTAAAAAAGTAAAAGCGCATGATGAAAACAACGAATGCGGTATCGGAGACGTTGTTACAATTGAAGAAGCAAGACCTTTGTCTAAGGATAAAAGATACCGCCTTGTTTCTATAGTAGAAAAAGCGAAGTAGGTAACTATGATACAGGTAGAAACAAATCTTAATGTTGCTGATAATAGCGGCGTAAAAAAAGTTAGATGCATAAAAATTCTCGGCGGAAGTAAAAGACGTTATGCTTCTGTCGGAGATATAATTATGGTTGCCGTAAAAGACTCTCATCCGTCATATGGTTTGAAAGACTCAAACGGAAAGAAAGTTCATTCTAAAGCAGTACTTCGTGCTGTTGTAGTTAGAACTTCAAAACCGGTTAAAAGAAAAGACGGAACTTATATCAGATTTGATGATAATGCCGTTGCGATAATCGACACTAAGAATGAACCAAAAGGTTCCCGTATATTCGGACCTGTTGCGAGAGAGCTTAGAGAAAAAGATTTTATGAAAATCGTATCTCTTGCTCCTGAAGTTCTTTAATAAAGAGGATGAAAATGAGACTTAAGAAGAATGATACGGTTGTTGTTATCGCCGGTAAAGATAAAGGAAAAAGAGGAAAAGTTCTTAAAGTTGATACTAAAAAAGATTCAGTTCTTGTTGAAGGTGTTAACCAAAAGAAAAAATATACACGTGCTACGCAGGAAGGCGCTCAGGGCTCCTTGGTTCATGTTGAACGTCCCATTAATCCGTCTAATGTGATGTTTTTCTGTGAAAAATGCAAAAAGGGAGTTAGACTTGGAGTTACTCAAAAAGATGCAACCAAGTCTCGAGTTTGCAAAAAATGCGGAAAAAGCATAGACTAAAAAGGTAAATAATAATGGCTGCAAGATTGTATAAAACATATAACGACAGTATAAAGGACAAGCTTAAGAAACAGTTCAATTATTCATCTGCAATGCAGATCCCTAAAATTGAAAAAGTTGTTCTTAACGTCGGAGTAGGCGACGGTCATTCTAATACTGCTAAAATGAACGCAGTTTATTCGGAAATGACTGCAATAGCTGGTCAGAAACCGGTTAAAACTGTTGCAAAAAAAGCGGTTGCGAATTTCAAAATAAGAGAAGGATATGAACTTGGATGTAAAGTTACTCTTCGTGGTGACAGAATGTATGAGTTTCTTGACAGATTGATCAATTTTTCTCTTCCACGTGTAAGAGACTTCAAGGGAATTTCCGGAAAATCTTTTGATAATTTCGGGAACTATAATTTTTCTATAAAAGAACAGATTATTTTCCCTGAGATTGATTTTGATAAAGCTGAGAACATCTATGGTATAAATGTTACTGTTGTAACAAATGCTAAGACAAAGGAAGAGTCAAAAGCCCTTCTTGAATGTTTTGGAATGCCATTTAGAGATTAGGAGAAATATTGTGGCTACTACTGGCTTAATTGCAAAACACCTGCGTGGTGCAAAGTTTAAAGTAAGAGAACATAACAGATGTTCGCTATGCGGTCGTCCGCGCGGATATATGAGAAGATTTGATATGTGCAGAATTTGTTTCCGTAAGCTTGCAAGTGAAGGAAAAATTCCGGGCGTAACAAAATCATCTTGGTAATAATAAGAGGAATAATATGAGTGCAATATCAGAT
Organism: Spirochaetota bacterium; assembly: GCA_029554345.1. Classification (GTDB taxonomy): domain Bacteria; phylum Spirochaetota; class UBA4802; order UBA4802; family JAFGJZ01; genus JAKJGA01. The sequence goes on from JAKPJF010000106.1 coordinate 22,636, forward strand.
CCAATTTCAGATTTGCTTGCCAGGGTTCGTAACGCTGTAACAGCGAAACTGCCTAAGGTTGATGTTCCGTCTTCGAATATGAAGATGGAAATAGTAAAGATTCTTAAAGACGAAGGTTTTATAAAGAATTATAAGCTTGTTGAAGACAATAAACAGAATGTAATACGTGTTTATCTTAAATACACTGAAGACAATAAACCTGCTATAGAAAAGCTTGAAAGAATAAGCAAACCGAGCAGACGTGTTTATGTCGGTGCTGAAGATTTAAAACCAATCAATAATAATCTCGGGATTACGATTCTTTCCACGCCTAAGGGTGTGATTTCAAATAAAACCGCGAAGAAAGAGAATGTCGGCGGTGAACTTCTCTGTTTAATATCATAATTGAGAGAGTAGCATATGTCACGAATTGGAAAAATGCCTATAAATTTACCTTCAGGGGTAAATTGTGAAATAAACGGATCAGCAATAACCGTATCCGGACCTCTTGGAACTGATTCATGTTCAATCGTTTCAGGAATTAAAGTCGTAAAAGCGGATAACATTCTTAATGTTGAAATCGCTGATATAACTAAGGAATCTGAGTGTAAAGCTTCTCATGGTTTGATGAGAGCTCTTATCAACAATATGGTTACTGGTGTATCGAAAGGTTTCGAACAGGATCTTGAGATTCAGGGTGTAGGTTTCAGAGTTCAGCAGTCAGGAGAAGATCTTCAGTTTCATCTTGGATTTTCACATCCTGTAATATACAAGACTCGTACCGGAATCAAACTTAAGGCTGTTGATGCAACTCATTTAAAGATTTCAGGTTACAATAAACAGGTTGTCGGACAGGTTGCAGCGGAGATTCGCGAATTGAAGAAACCTGAGCCTTATAAAGGTAAAGGTATTAGATATCAGGGCGAAAACGTAAGAAGAAAAGCTGGAAAATCAGGTAAGAAATAATGAATAGTCTAAAAGCAAAATTTAACCGTCTGGTTCGCAGAAAAGTTAGAATAAAGAGCAGAATCAAAACTGATGCAAAAGGCAGATTGAGACTTTGTATCTCAAAAAGCAACAAAAGTATGTATGCACAGATAATTGATGACGAAAAACAGGTTACTGTTGTTTCTATGTCTACTCTTAGCAAAGATTTTTCTTCACTTAAAAACAAAGTTAACAAAGATGCTGCTAAACAGTTAGGTCAGAAATTGGCAGAAAAAGCAAAAGCAGCCGGCGTTGTTAAGGTTGTTTTTGATAGAAACGGGTTCCTTTATCATGGAAAGATTAAGTCTTTCGCTGATTCGGCAAGAGAAAACGGACTAGAATTTTAAGGATAATCAAATGAAGTCAATGATGTTCAAAAGCAAAAAAGTTAAACCGGCAGAGCTTGAACTCTCGGAAAAAGTTGTTTTTATTAACCGTGTCGCGAAGGTTGTTAAAGGCGGTAGAAGATTTTCTTTCAGCGCCCTTGCAGTTGTAGGTGACGGAAACGGAAATGTCGGAATCGGATTCGGTAAAGCGAATGAAGTTCCTGATGCTATTAAGAAAAGTGTTGAAGACGGAAAAAAGAATCTTTATTCTGTCAGACTTAATAAAAACACAATTCCTCACGAAGTTGTTGGTGTTTATAAATCATCAACTGTTATCCTTAAGCCTGCTACCCCAGGTACAGGTTTGATTGCCGGTTCTAATGTAAGATCGGTAGTTGAAAAAGCCGGTGTTGCTGACATTCTTGCTAAATCTCTCGGATCAAGAAATCCGGTAAATGTAGTAAAAGCGACTCTTGACGGTCTTTTGAAGTTAAAAAGCCTAAAAGATATGGCTGATTTGAGAGAAGTCACCATAAATAAACTTTGGGAAGCGTAAGGTAAATTATGGCTAAGAAGTTGTTAGTAAAACAGATAAAAAGTGAAATTAAAGCGAAACCTATGCAGAGAAAAACTCTTCATGCTCTCGGACTTAGAAAAATAAGTGCGGAAAGAGAACATGATGATAACGGCGTAATTCGCGGAATGATTACCAAGGTTGCACACCTTGTTCAAGTGACAGAAAAATAAAAATTGGTGATTTAATATGGAAAGATATCAGATAGCAAAACCTGATTCGGTTAAAAATAGAAAGCGTGTCGGAAGAGGTCCGGGAAGCGGACACGGTAAGACTTGCTGTAGAGGGCAGAACGGTCAGTTGTCAAGAGCCGGTAGCGGACATCGCGCGTGGTTTGAAGGCGGACAGATGCCTATTCAGAGAAGAATCCCGAAAAGGGGTTTTACTAATTATCCTTTCAAAGTTGAATTTCAGGTTGTTAATCTGGCTGACCTTGAAGGCTTATCAGGTGATGTAACTGTTGATACATTATATCAGAAATCAATTGTTTCTTCAAAAGATATGCCGGTTAAAATTCTTGGCGGCGGCGAGATTAAAGTTTCTTTGAATATAACAGCGGATGCTTTTTCTGCTTCGGCAAAAGAGAAAATCGAAAAGGCCGGCGGAAAAGTTCAGATCAACAAAAAATAATAGGCGAGTATATCAATGGCAAATGTAATCACTAACATATTCAAAGCGAAAGATATTCGAAACAGAGTTCTATTTACGCTTTGGGTACTCGTTGTTTACAGACTTGGAGCTCATATTCCGATTCCGGGGATTGACGTTGAAGCGCTTAATCAGGTTTTTGATTCATTTAAAGGTGCGGCTGGAACTGTAGTCAATTATTTTGACTTATTCGCAGGCGGTGCCTTTAAACGTTTTACCGTTTTTTCTTTAGGAATCATGCCTTATATATCTGCATCTATTATAATGCAGCTCCTTACAATTGTTTTTCCTTATTTTGAAAAATTAAAGAAAGAAGGCAGTGAAGGTCAGAAAAAAATTCAGAAGTACACCAAGTATTTTACTGTTGTTCTTTGTCTTTTTCAGTCTGTTTTTATTGCACGGATGCTTCAGGGACTTGGCCATGATCAGGGAATTGAAATCGTTTCGGGCGGAAGTACCGTATTTTTCTTCATTCTTTGTTCTATAACAATTACAACCGGAACCATGGTCCTCATGTGGCTTGGTGAACAGATTACTGAAAAAGGTATCGGAAACGGTATCTCGATGATCATATATGCCGGTATTATTGTGCGTTTTCCTGCGGCTATAGCTCAGACAATGCAGAAGATTTTCAGCAAAGGTGAGCCTATTGTAGCTATGATACTTGTAGTTATGTTTTTCGGTGTAGTAGCGGCTTCGATTCTACTCACTCTAGGAAGAAGAAATATTCCTGTTCAGTATGGTGCACGTCAGATACAGGGTCGTTCCGTTTCTGCGGCTGCCCAGAATCTGCCTATTCCAGTTAATGCTGCCGGAGTTATTCCAATCATCTTTGCTGTGGCAATAATGCAGTTTCCTTCTCAGTTGTCTCAGATGTTTTCTGTTGATAAATCGGGGATATTGAGCACAATTCTGTTTTATCTATCTCCTGGACAGATTCCTTATTATCTGACTTATACAGCGTTATTGGTATTTTTCTGTTTCTTTTATGCTCCAATAACATTTAATCCGGCGGATGTTGCTGATGCCTTGAAAAAACGTCAGGGTTTTATACCAGGACTAAGACCTGGAAGTTCAACAACTGAATATCTTTCTAACGTTCTTTACAGATTGACTTTGTCCGGATCTCTTTTCCTTGCATTTATTGCATTGATTCCGGATTTCATTCTTAAAATGTGGCCGGATGAAATATCTGCAGAAATGGCTTTTATGTTCGGCGGTACTTCATTGTTGATCATTGTAGGAGTTGCGCTTGATACTTTAAAGAATCTTGAATCGCATCTTATCATGAGACACTATGATGGATTTTTTAAGAATATGAAAATAAAGAGTAGAAGACAGTAATTTGGGTATTCATCTGTATAATGAGCCGGAGATTGAAAAAATATCGAAAGCTTGCGGGATAACGGCAAATATTCTTGACGAGATAGAGTATATAATAAAAGAAGGTATATCAACCGCTGAAATTGACGATTTTACACAGAAATTGTGTAAAAAGTTTTCAGCGGAACCTGCTTTTCTTGGTTATAGAGGGTATCCTGGCGCTATTTGTACTTCTGTGAACGATGTTGTAGTTCATGGAATACCTTCGAAAAACTGTGTTTTAAAAACCGGTGATATAATCGGTCTTGATTTTGGTGTTTTATACGAAGGCTACTATGGAGATTCTGCTAGAACTCTGGTAGTAGGTAATGTTGATGATAAAACAGCTTTACTTGTTGATAAAACTCGTGAAGCCTTATATAAGGGAATAGCGGCAGCTGTTGTTGGTAACCGTGTTTCTGATATATCGTATGCAGTAGAATCTCATGTTTCTGAATTCGGCTTCACTGCAGTAAGAGAATATACCGGTCACGGAATTGGAAGAAATCTTCACGAAGAACCTTCAATTCCTAATTATGGCAGCCCTGGATCGGGACCCAAGATTAGAAACGGCATGGTTTTTGCAATCGAGCCGATGATAAATGCGGGAACTCATAGAGTTAAGCTTGAACGTGACGGTTGGACTGTAAGAACTTCAGATAATTTGTATTCCGCTCATTTTGAGCATACTGTTGCAATAGTTGACGGAAAAGCGAAAGTATTAACACGGGGAAAAAGTTTTAATTAATGTCAAAAGAAGAAGCAATTGAGGTAGAAGGAATAGTTATTGATACATTGCCGAACGCAATGTTTAAGGTAAAGCTGGAAAACGATCATGTCGTTCTGGCTCATATATCGGGAAAGATGAGAATGCATTATATTCGTATTTTACCCGGCGACAAAGTAACTGTAGCGTTATCGCCCTATGATCTCACACGCGGCAGAATAACTTACAGGTCAAAATAAATATATAGGATTTGTTCAATGAAAGTTAGAGTATCTGTGAAAAAGATTTGTACCGATTGTAAAATCATCAAAAGACATGGTGTTCTTCGCGTTATTTGCGAGAATCCAAGACATAAGCAAAGACAGAAATTAAGGTCACCTGGGAAATAAGGAGTAATAAAATGGCGAGAATAGCGGGTGTTGATTTACCTAATAATAAGAGAATTGAAGTTGCATTGACTTATATTTACGGAGTAGGAAATTCTACTGCGAAAAAAGTTCTTTCTGCCCTTAAAATTGATTCTAATGTGCGTGCAAAAGATCTTTCTGAAGAAGATGTAAATAATTTAAGAAAAGAAATTGAGAAGACAACTAAAGTCGAGGGTGATCTCAGAACTGAAGTTTCTCTCAACATTAAGCGCTTAATGGATATTAACTGCTACAGAGGCCTTCGTCATAAAAGAGGTCTTCCTGTAAGAGGACAGAATACCAAAAATAACGCACGTACAAGAAAGAAAAACAGAAAAGCAGCTTTTGCACCTAAATCGGCTGTAAAATAAGCTTTATCACATAGGAGACTGAAGTGAATCAGAAGGTTAAAAAGAAAGATAAAAAAAATTCCCCTATAGGGAAAGCTTTTATTCAGGCGACTTATAATAATACTATAATTTCTATAACTGATATGCAGGGAAATGTTGTTGCTTGGGCATCAGCCGGCGGAGAAGGGTTTAAAGGATCTAGAAAATCTACTCCTTTTGCTGCTCAGATGGCTGCTAAGACCGCTGCTCAGAAAGCAATTGATAATGCTCATGTAAAATCAGTTGAAGTTTATGTTAAAGGTCCCGGTATCGGAAGAGAATCTGCTATAAGATCATTGATGCAGACTGGTATCGAAGTTTCAAGAATAATTGATATTACACCTATACCTCATAATGGTTGCAGACCAAGAAAAAGAAGAAGAGTCTAGTCGGAGAATAATATGGCTAAATATACCGGTCCAGTTTGTAAAATATGCAGAAGAGAAGGAACTCCTTTGATGTTGAAAGGTCAGAGATGTCTGACTGAAAAATGTTCCATCAAAAGAAAGAAAAGTGCTCCAGGTCCACAGCGTAAAAAGAAAGGAAAAGTTTCTGATTACTGTGAACACTTGAGAGAAAAACAGAAAATCAGAAAGAGTTACGGCGTTCTTGAAAAACAGTTCAGACTAACTTATGACGAAGCTCAGAAAATGTCGGGAAAGACTGGTGAAAATCTTCTATCCCTTCTTGAAAGACGTCTTGATAATGTAGTTTACCGTATGGGTTTTGCTTCATCAAGAATGCAGGCTCGTCAGCTTGTTCAGCATGGTCATGTTATGGTAAATGGTAAGAAAGTTGACATATCATCGTATCGCACAAAGGAAAACACTGTTATTTCTTTGGCGGGGGATTTTAGCAATAATGCACATCTTGCTGAGGCAATTAAATTGTCTAAAGCTACTAATTCTAAGCCGGAATGGCTTGAAGTAGATTATGATGCTAAATCCGGAAAAGTAGTACGTGTTCCTAAGCGGGAAGATATTACTCTTTCTTGCAACGAACAGTTGGTTGTAGAGCTTTATTCTAAGTAAAATTGGAATCATTGATCTCAAAATTTTCTGGAGGAAATGATGAAAAGCCTATTAAAAGGTTTTAAACGCCCTAATAAAATTGAATTCCAGCATGATGAAGTAAATGCTAATTATGGTAAGTTCATAGCTGAGCCGTTTGAAAAAGGTTACGGTATTACTGTTGGAAATTCACTTCGCAGAGTTCTTCTGTCTTCAATTGAAGGAACAGCTATAACTGCTGTAAAAATTGAAGGTGTATCTCACGAATTCGCGACGATTCCGGGTGTTTTTGAAGATGTAACTCGTATAATTCTTAATTTAAAGAAAGTACGTTTTAAATATGAAGGTGAACTTCACAAAGTTCTTCATGTAATTAAAGAAGGTCCTGGACAGCTTACTGCCGCTGATTTTGATGTTGATTCTGAAATATCAGTTCTTAACCCTGATTTGGTTATAGCTAATCTTGATGCTGATGGTAAAATTGATATTGAAGTTCAGGTAGAGAAAGGCCGTGGTTATATACCTAGTGAAATCAGCAAGAATTCCATTGACGTTATCGGTGTAATTGCAATTGATGCAATATTCACTCCGATTCAGAAAGTAAATGTCAGTGTTGTCGATACTCGTGTTGGTCAGAGAACAGATTATGATAAACTCATTCTTGAAATATGGACTGACGGATCGATAAAACCAGATGATGCGCTGGCTCAGGCTGCGAAAATGATAAAAGATCATATGACTCTTTTTATCAACTTCGAAGAACAGGTTGAGGATGCTGAAGAAGTAATTGATGAGAATTATGAGAAACTAAAAGTAACTCTTAGCAAATCGATTGATGATCTTGAGTTTTCCGTTCGCTCATATAATATGCTCAAGTCTCTTGATGTTCATACTCTTGAGCATTTGGTTCGTAAAACTGAAGATGAGCTTAGAAAATCAAAGCATTACAGCGACCAGGTTCTAAAAGAAGTTAAAGGTAAACTCGAAAATATGCATTTGAGTCTTGGTTTGAAGGATTAATCGAAAGAGGAAAATATGAGACATCAGAATAAAACTAAACAGCTCAGTAAAACACATTCGCATAGAAAAGCTATGTTTTCAAATATGGCAACATCCCTTTTTATGAATGAATCAATTGTTACGACAAAAGATAAGGCAAAAGTTTTAAAAAGTTTCTCCGAGAAACTTATTACTAAAGCAAAAAAAGCCGGAGAAGAGAAATCTACTCCTGAGATGAAACTTCATAAAAGAAGAACTGTAATGAAATTCATCAAAGATGAAGATGCGGTTTCAAAATTATTTGATGATATCGCTGTTAGAAATAAAGACCGTAAAGGCGGATATACAAGAATTTATCTAATTGGTAAACGTCCAGGTGATGCTGCAGAAAAAGCGATAGTTGAATTGGTTGAAAAAAAGTAATTTTTAATAATACTGTTAAAAATAAGACCGGATTTTCCGGTCTTTTTTTTTGTTGATTGGAATATTATTTTAAAAATGACTATTTCTGTAAGTGATCCAACTTCAAGAAATCGTTTGCATTAAATCTATACATCTATTTTGAAAATATAATTGATATTCAATCCATTAAATATTAATAATTACTTTTTATTTTAGATTTATTAATCTATATTTTATTAATATTTTTGACTTTTTTGTTAACACAGTATAAAATTGTTTAGGAGATTTTAAAGATTATTTGTAAAAGTAAATATTTAATAAATTTAAAATCCGGGGGGATGATGATGAAAGATACAAAAGGAAATATAAAAAATGCGGCTCTGAAACTTTTTAATGATAAAGGGGTTTGTTCTATTACAACAAACCATATATCTGAAGAAATGGGCATTTCCCCTGGAAATCTTTACTACCACTATAAAAATAAAGAATCTATAATTAGAGAAATACACCGCGATATGATTGGTGATTTCCGGGATACTTTTTCTTTTTCATCCGAAAAGAATATTGCCGATGCATTTGTCAATATGCTGCTTGCTCACGCAGAAATATATTATAAGTATCGTTTTTTTTATCTTGATCTTCCTGCGCTTTTGCGCCGCGATAAAGCTCTTGCAACTATGCATGCCCGAAACATTTCGACACTGATTCCTCTTATTGACGGAATGGCAGAATCTATAATAAAATCATCGAAACCATCATATAAATATGATTCTAAGGATTTAAAAAATGTTCTTCAGAGCGGAATTGTTCTAACTGAATTCTGGTTGTGTCACTTGTTTTCTGCAGGCATAGAAGTTAATGAAAAGACGGTAAAAGGATTTATTCATAACTACTTTACTATGATCAAGCCATATTTGTCTTCTTCAACTTCTGATGAAATAGAAAAAAGAATTAAGAAAGAATTAAAGTAACTATTTTTTCTTTTTTAACTTTTTGAGAGATTTGATTTTTTTCGCCGGGATACCTCCCCATAATTCATGAGGCGGAATGTCTTTGTTTACGAATGAACACATTGCAACTTGTGCTCCTTCTCCGATAGTAACTCCGGAACGGATAGTGCAAAATGCACTGATAAGTGCACCTTTGCATATTTTTACCCGGGCAAAGCGGAATGCGCCTTGAAGAAATTCATGAGTCAGAATATAAGAGTCCATTCCAATTACAGCATTATCCTCAATTTCTATTAGTTCAGGATAAAAGGGATCAATTTCGGCTTCAGGCGCAAGAGCTACATTTTTTCCGATTTTGACACCTAGAATGTGGCGCATTGTAAATATTTTCAGCCAAAGCGGTGCTATTTTATTAAACTTTATTATTAAATAATTAAGAGTTATCCGCATCGGAAAACGAACTTTCGGCCAATCGTAAAGAATATTGTTTTTCTTTTTGTGTTCGATGATCAGTATCTTGTTTTTTTTGTCTTTGAAATAATCGCAAATCACATTCTTCATTATGAATTATCCTGTCAAATTTCAGGTTATTTTTGGTGTTTATATTGTAAATAAAAAAATTGACTGCGGATTCATCAAGAGTTAAATTGATAAAGAGGTGCTTATGCTGAATAATACTGTGGAAAAAATTGAAAAGACTTTAGCTTCTTCTAAATCTCTTTCGGATAAACAAAAAACCGATTTAATAAAACTTGTCGGAGATTTAAAGAAAGAACTTGCACTGATATATGACAAGGAAAAAGATGATACCGAGAGCGTAATTCATTTTGCAGCTGTAAGCGCTCATGAAGCTGCAAAAATAAACAAAAACTCCGAGTTGGCGGAAATATCAAGAAAAGGACTTTTTGAGTCAGCAAGAAAATTTGAGGTTTCGCACCCTAAAATATTTGAGACTGTCAATGCAGTCTGTGATTATCTGGCGAAACTAGGTATATAATTTAGATGAAGAGGAACATGAGTCATTCACTGGTTTATTATGGAAGCGACATTCTTAAAAAAAACTCAGAAGATATTACAAATGTAGATTCTGAAGTTGTTGATCTTATTAACGAGATGTTTATCATAATGAAAAAATCTAATGGGGTAGGACTGGCAGCACCTCAAATAGGAATAAATAAAAATATAATTACGATAGATATTTCCCATACAGAGCAAAAAATGAAAATTGCTCTAATTAATCCGAAGATAGAACTCGCATCTTCAGATGTTGTTCTATATGAAGAAGGTTGTCTTTCCGTGCCCGGCATCTGGGCGGAAGTTCAGAGACCGTCCAAAATAAAAGTCAAAGCTGTTGATGTTAAGGGCAACCAAATTGAATTTGACGCTGATTCATTTTATGCAAGGGTTCTTCAGCATGAAATTGACCATCTAAGAGGCGTTCTTTTCATTGACCGCATTGAAGATTATATCAGAAAAGAATTTACTAAAGAACTCAAAAAGATTAAGAAGTTGAACAAAGCATGATAAAAGTCGGATTTTTCGGTACACCTGATATTGCCAGACAATGTCTTTCAAGCATTTGCGGCAAGTATGAAACAGTTTTTACTGTAACAAGTTCGGATAAGGCTCAGGGGAGAAACCTGAAAGTATGTTGTACGCCTGTCAAAGAATGTGCAGAAGAAGAATGTATTGATGTATTTCAACCGGATAATTTAAAAGATCCTGAGTTTGAAAAAACACTGATAAAATACAATGCAGATATTTTTGTTGTTGTTGCGTACGGTCATCTCATTCCCCGGAATATTTTTTCCATGCCGCGTCTAGGGACAATCAATATGCACCCGTCTCTTCTTCCAAAATACCGCGGTGCCGCTCCGGTTCAATGGGCGCTTATAAACGGAGAAACGGAATCCGGAATATCTGTTCAGCTGATTGATGAAAAACTGGATTCTGGAGATCTCGTTATTCAGAAGAAATTTGCAATTGATGAAAATATAACAGCAGGAGAACTGTATTCAAAAATAATTCCGTTTGCCTGCGAATGTGTATCTGAAGCTATAGATCTTCTTGATTCAGGTAAAGCCGTACCGCTTAAGCAGGATCATTCTGCAGCGACTTATTGCGGAAAAATAACGAAAGAAATTGCAAAAATTGATTTTTCTAATAAATCTGAGGAAATTCATAATCTTGTAAGAGCGCTAAATCCGAAACCGGGTGCATGGTGTACTTTTCGCGAAAAACATATTAAAATATGGAAGACTGCACTTTGTAAAGAGATTGAAATACCCGATCTTTCAGCAGGAGAGATTTTTCGTGTCGGGAAAAAGCGGCTTTTTGTAAAAACTGTAAATTCTGCAGTTGAAATTATCGAAATTCAACCTGAAAATAAAAAAGTTATGACTGCAGTGGAATTTATAAACGGAATGAGGCTTATTGAAGGGGATGTTTTCAGCTGATGGGCCGAAAGGATGAAAAGCGCTGGAGCCGGGAAAAGCCTGTTTACTCATTCAGTGTGGAAGAAAAAAGTCATGAAAAATCAAAAGCCAGAGAACTTAGATCTACTGCATGGTGGCGTAAAAAGATATCTATCGGAAAATGCCACTATTGCGGGGGTGTTTTTAAGCCGGATGAGCTTACCATGGATCATGTAATCCCTTTATCACGCGGAGGAAAAACCGAACGTATAAATATTGTACCCGCTTGTAAGGAATGCAACAATAAAAAGAACTATCTATTGCCGACTGAATGGGAAGAATTTCTCGAAAAAATAAAAACTGGAGGCAATTCTTCCGATAATAATTAGAGAAACTGTTTTTGCGTCATTATATAATCTAATCGCGGAATTCATCCGCTAACCGGCAGGGAAAGATGGCTGTATCTGGAAGTGAGAAAATCGAATCAGGCGGAATCATATTTCTGCAGGGTGAAAAATACAATTATAATGCATATCTTGAATCCGGAACTGTGGAAATTCTTGCCGCTGGAAGTGAATATAACGGTCTTGATAAAACTATAATTCTTTCTCATTCAAGAAGAGTAAGTCTTATTTCTGAATCTACTATTTTGATGCCTTATCCCGGTAAAACAGTAAGAGCTTTGACACAATGCTCCATACAGAGAAGACAGCTTCCGGCTGGAGGATTTGCTGAACTTTCTTCTAAAGATCAGGGTGAAAGTATAAATATGCTTGTCTGCATGTTTAAAAGAATGGAAGTCGCATATGCGGATATGGCAAAGTATCTGAAGCATTATCAGGCATTAAGCCGTTTTGTAGATAATATGACAGCTTTGCACTGTGAATTATCAGCAAGACCATTGCCGCGCGAGCTTCAGCAGAGAGCTGATGATATTGTTGAAAATCTGCGTTCGTCCGGAGGATTCCCGCCTTCGATATCACCGAATTGGATGATTACCGATAATGCCGAAAAATTTCAGGTTTCTTATGATGCTCCGGGAGAATCGGTAGATGTTCTTCTTAACAAAGATCTTTATTCTTTTCTCAAGCGTTTTCTTAAGATAAATAAAACGGTTTTTGCTCATGTGATTAAATGCGATCCTGGAATCCCTTCTTTTATGTTTGATACAGTTCAGAAGATAATGCTTTCGATTCTTGATAGAAATTATGAAATTGCCGGGTTGATTGATGCAAAGATGAAAGCTGTTTTTTTCGATAAAGATTCGCTTTCTTCTGTTATGGAAGAGGGAAGCCTTAAGGATTGGGCGACATCGGGACGTCTTTCTCCTGATTTTTTGAAGCAGTTTAATTCCGTATGTCAGAAATTTTATTCTATGTATGATGAACTTACCGGAAAAAAATCCCAAGAAATTTATTCTGGAATCGTTAAAATTAAAAAAGCATTCGAACAGTTGTCAAAATCTAACATTTCCCAGCCTGCTCAGGTTGTGACTGCAGAAGTTCCGCGTCAATCCGCGCAGCCGCAAGTTACACGTCAGATGGATTCAAATATTATTAAATTATATGATAATTCACTCCAGCAAATTCTTGAATTCGGAGTAATCGGATATGAACAGCAGCAGAATTTTATAAAGGCATGGAATGAGTTTAAAAGGCTTCCTGATCCGATGAGCGGAGAAGATCAGCCGCGTAAAGTCAGACGTTCTGTTTCAAGATTATATTGGGATATTTTCACTACAGTTTTTGTCCGTGCAAAAAGTACTAAGAATATTCCTGCGCCTGTTAAGCTTATGTTCAGGTACGGTTTTATCGACGAGAATGTTGCTGATCCTGATCAGATTATGACTATGCATCAATATGCTGTTGAAAATTTTAATTCGGGTGATCTTTCGATTTTAACAGAGGAAGAGTTTTTAACGAAGATATGGAACAAGGAAGAACCGCCTTCAATGACGGAAATGGGCCAGAGTTATGAAGCGTACCTTCGCGAGTTATCAAAGACTTCGTCCAGGAAAGGTCCTGATCCGATGGATGATTTAAATGATCCTATTAAACAGGTAACTTTCGAAATTTCTAACAGAATATTTCAAACTTCCATTGTATGTTCGGGTTCAATTTCAACAGCTTTTCCAATATTCAACAATTTTCTCGTAAAGGGAAATATCGAAAATTGCATCATGACTAAGGCTAAAATAGAAGCGGTTATCAAAGAATTGATAGATACTGATTATTCGGCATTTTTCAGAGAAACTGTTTTGAAACTCGGTGATGCACGTGAAGTAATTGAAGAAGAAGTTCTTCCTCATATTATCATACTTCCGGTTTTCGGAATGAAAACGATGATGTGGCAGGAGCTTGTCGGCATCAATAAAAGAAGCCGTGCACGTATTGTTGTGCCAGCAATGTTCGTCGGTGATATTGTAAAATCACTAGCTCATTCAATTGCTGTATTCAGATGGGAAATTCTAAGGACTATGAAAGGCGGGATGTGGGCGGACCCTGTTGAGGGCGGCCTTACCGGAGCTTATCAGGACTATGTTCAGTTTTATAAAAAGAACAGCAAACTCTCGGTTGAATCCAAAGAAAAGATTCTTGAAAGGCTTAGAAGTCATAGAAATAATATAAGAGAATTGTTTGCTGAAGATTATATTCTCTGGGTTCGTTTTGAAAAGAACGGAATAATGAAAATGAATAATGTCAGCCGTGATCTTTTTTATAGATATGTGCCGTTTAAGAAAGACATTCGTGAACGTTTGGAAAGAATGCCTGCTTTTATGGAATCCGCCAATAGGTTTAAGAATATAAGAAAAAGAACATTTGATACTTTTGAGCGTAAGTTCAGAAAGTATACTGACGAGAACGGAAATATGCCCGATGAAATTCGCAAGTACATGAATTATCTTCAAATGTGATTTTGAATTTTTCTTGCATAATTTCTACGCGTAAATAGCTTAGATTTAACATATTGCATAATCAAGAATAGATCGCGGAGACTTATGGAACGCAAGAAAATCACCGGACAGGTTCAGGCATATTCCAAAAGAACAAGAGAAGATCTCCTTAAAATCGGTGAATATCTTTTTGAGACGGCAGGAATTAAAAGTGTGTTCCGCGAGGTTTATTCATGTGTTGACGAGCTTATTAAAAATGCAGTAAAGGCTAATTATAAATATCTTCTCATTATTGATCAACTTGAAAAGAAACTCAAAAAAGAAAATCCTGATTTTTCTGATGAAAAAATCAAAGATATGGTTGAGCTTATCGTTAAGAATAAATCAGAATATGACCGTGAAGCCGAAAAGATTCTAAAAATTGAAAAGATATCTAATTTTGTCCGCGAAGTTTTAAATGAAGAAGCAATTCAGATTCGTATCAAGAATAAAATATATGATCAGAAGCGCGATTATACTGATGAAGAATTCAATACCTTGAAAGGTCTTAAAAAAATCAATATGATCCGTCACGAAATGAAAAAACGAAATATTGACGTATTGGTGAAATACGATCTGGACGAAGATTATATTTATATTGAAGTTACAAATACTTCACCGATTCTTGAAACGGATTTGAGAAGAATTTACGCGAAACGTGATGAATTCAAATTATGTGTAGAAGAAAACAGACAGCAGGAATTTTTTCTTAATAATCTCGATACAAGCGAGTCGGGTTTCGGACTAGGTTACGCAACAATAGACAGTTATCTTTCTGATATCGGCCTCATTCCTTATAACACTATTCAGATTATTGCCGCAATGGATACGACAGTCATTCTTTCTCTGCCGATTGAGAAACTTAAGGAAAGAGCATCGGCTTAATCAGTAAAGCAGATACTTTCTCATAGACGAGTAAAAACCTTTTTGAGAAATTTCCATCTCTCTGCGAAGCTGTTTGAATGAGCTTTTTTTATCTACATTTTTCCTGAAAAGATCATTACCTGCAAGATGATCGACATGATAACGTTCATTGTAAGATAACCATCTCATATTATTAGGATAAAGTTCAAAAAGAGCTTTTAATATTTCAAATGAAATCTCATTGGGATCAAAATAGCCGCCTTTATAAATAACATGAACTCCTCCGCAAACCTGGTTTTTGTTTACGAGATACTTCGGTTCAAAGTAAACCGGTTTGAAAATAAAGTTTTCAAAGTTCAATGAATTAAGTTTTTCCGCAAGTTGATCCGGATTGATCCACGGAGCGCCGATATATTCAAAAGGTTTGGTTGTTCCGCGCCCGACGGAGATGTTTGTTGCCTCGAGATAAATTAATGCAGCATAATTAACAGCTGAACGGTATGAAGGCAGATTCGGCGAGGGAGGTATCCAGGCAATGTTCATGGAATCAAAAAACATCTGTTTCCTGTAATTTTTCATTTTTACTACAAAGATATCGGTCGATAGATTTCTTTTTGCCTTATAATACAGAGCGGCTTCTCCAATTGTAAGGGAATAGAATAGCGGTGCCGGAAACGAAGCCACGTGCCTTGATTTAAATTTTTCATCAAGATCAAAGCCGGATACACCGAAAGGCGCGAGCGGATTAGGCCTGTCTAGAACAACAAGTCTAGTATTTGAACCGTTTAGAGCTTCTATTATTTCCCTAAGATTTGATATGTAGGTATAACAACGCATTCCCAGATCCTGAATATCGAAAATGACGGTATCAAATCCGGTAAGCAGAATTTTAAGTTCTTCAGCGTTGTAGTTGTGCATATTATGAATGGTTAATTTAAGTTTGTCCTCATGATAGGATTTTTGAGAAGAGTAGTCCTCATCAAAACCTGAGAGGCCATGCTCTGGAGCAAGAATTTCGGAAATAACAAGACCGCATTTTCTGAGGCTTTCAAGATTGCGCTTCATCGAAGAATCAAAACCCGAATGATTTGTAACCAGACATATGTTTTTATTCCTATATCCGGATGCGTAAAATGCCGTGAACATGTCTATGCCTAATCTTACATTGCCGGGAGATTCGGACGGTAAAACTGTCGGTGTTCCGCTGCAGGCTGAAATTAAAATAATTAAAATGAGAATTGCTTTTTTCATAATTTCAGATAATAATAAACTCAGTATGCAGGCAATTTCATTTTTCTTAAATTTAAAAAAATTGTTTGCAAGTGCCGGGTAGGGCAGTAGGAGTATATATGAGTTATTCGGAGGTTTTTATGAAAATCAGAAGTCTTGTTTTTATCATATCGGCTGTTTTGCTCGCCATGTGTGCGTCAAGCCCGAGTACGAAAACAAATCTGACAAATTACGCCCCCGACAATGAAATCAATTATGATAAATATCTTGTTGATGTTTTAAGCTATACTTCATCCGGAAAAATCTATCACACTAAATATGCTAAAGTCCTAAAAGGTTTTTCGAAATATGCGGTTGTTGATCATAAGCTTGAACTTGCTGAAAGATCCGTCGGATTTTATTTTGATAAAAAACTCTCGGATAGAGAAGATCTGTATTTTGGTTTTGATTTTTATCCGGATTCTGCAATCGCTTCATCTGCGAATTCTTATGAGGATAACGCCCGTCTTATGATTCAGCGGTACTATGAAAATATTCTTTCTTTCTACGGATTGCTTGAAGATGTCATGAGTGAAAAAGCCGTTAAGGGAATTGTTATAGGAATGAAGTGGAAATCCGGCGGAAGAAATGAATCAATGACTCTATGGGTAAGAAAGCAGGATGCAGCGGATTTTGCAAACAAGATGCTTACATTTAAGAATCTTGTCTACAAAACGACTGTTACTAATTCTGAAGGTAAAATAGTCAGAATAGCGCTATAATTACATTATCAGAAACGTGCGATAATCATTTTTATAGTGCCTACACCGCCATCAAGACCGGTAAGAGCTTTACCTATTACACTTCCTGTTTTTTCAAACGAATCAACGGTTCCCTTCATTCCGCAGCCGGGAGTAGGTGATGTAACGATAAAATCTCCAGGTTTGACCGGTGAAATTCTCGCGTCGATTTTGACTAAAACTGTTCCATAGAGTGCAACCGGATAAGCTGATTTATCTGCACCTGAATCATTCATTATTACAGAAGGGTTTCCGGAAACAATTCCGACTACCGATTTATTATACGGGATGTGAGATTTCGCAAGCGTTCCGCCGTTTTCGGAAATTACCAAAATATCTCCCGCCGATACGAATTCTTCCTGATCTACAATGTGCATTTCTGTTATATTCGAAGGAGCCTCATTCTCTGAATCAACTGAATTTATTTTAATCTGTCCGCTGAATTCGGATTTACCTTTCGCGTGAAAAGCTTTTCCTTCTCCTTTCAGCTTGAGAGATGAATCGTAAGAATCTATAGTTCCGAAGCCGTCGGCTACAATCGCGAAATCGTGTTCGCTTGAAAATACTCCGCCGGCGCCGAATCTTGATACTCCGAGAACACCGCATCCTTTTTCATTGTTGTTTCCTGTTGACTGACCGCGCACTCCGATAAACTGGCTGTGTCCGGTGACGCCGTAAGAACTTTTTCCTGAAATGTTTTTTCCAGCTACACCTGTTATCGCACTTGCGGAAGATTCAGATGAAGAATTTTCCGCGTATATTACAGAAGAAGACTCAGGCGGAGGAGTGATGCCCGTATATTTTTCTGCTCTATCGGCTTTTATTGAGATAGTGCCTGAATGAGAATTGAATTCATGAACTTTGGATGCGTAATCGTGATCATGCGGGAGAGGATGGCGTTTGTCTGAAAGACGTTTGTCATCTGACTGAACCGCGTGTAACTTTTTGCTTTCGCCGTCATCGGCAAAGCGCATTATGCCGTAGTTTTCAACATCGGCTTTTTTCAGCCTCTTATCTGAACCTTGAACCGCAACATTAGGAGAATCTTCGCCGTCTTCAGCGAGTTCTACTATTCCCTTGTTTAGAGTCGTTGCAGTTCTGAGTCTGTCGTCATTGGACTGAACCGCGGCGAAAGATGCGGTTTCTCCGTTTGATGCAAAGCGTACGATTCCATGATTTAAATTATCTGCATGACGCAGTCTCTTGTCCGAACCCTGAACAACGGTTCCGGGAGTTTCTTCTCCGTCAGGACAAAGAGCGGATATCCCTTTTCTTCCCACTGCGGCAGGTTTAAGCCTGTCATCGTTCGACTGAACTGCCGACATTGGAGCCGATTCGCCGTTTGCTGAAAAGCGAAGTATTCCTTTCTCTTTCTCATTTGCATCGCGGAGTCGGCGGTCGCTCGACTGAAGCGCGGCCATCGGAGATACCTCACCGTCATCCGCGAAACGCATAATTCCTTTTGATAATATTGTTGCGTCTTTTATTCTCTTGTCCGAACCCTGAACCGCAACATTAGGAGCATCTTCTCCGTCTTCAGCTAGTTCTACGATTCCCTTTGAAAGAGTAGTGGCGTCTTTGAGTCTTTTGTCCGATCCCTGAACGGCTTTCAGTTGAGAGCTTTCACCGTCGGATGCAAAAATCATTATCCCTTTATTTTTTTCGGAAGCATCAAGTAATCTTTTGTCGTCGGATTGAACAGCTGTGCCGGGTTTTGTTTCTCCGTTTTCCGCTAGTTCAACGATTCCCTTCGAAGCGGTTGTAGCAGGTTTTAATCTTGAGTCGTTTGCCTGAACTGCTGTGTCAGGTTCGCTTGCTCCGTCTTCCGAAAGCATCACGATACCCTTGGATTTGGTTGTTGCATCCTTGAGTCTTCTGTCATCGGCAGAAACCGCTTTATCTGCTTCACTTGCTCCGTTCGCTGCGAATTGAACAATACCTTTAGAAAAAACAGAAGCGTCTTTAAGTCTCTTATCATTTCCCTGTACGACAAGACCGCGTTCGGCAGAACCGTCTTCTGCGAGTCTTGTTATACCGTATGTTTTTTCAGTTGCGAGTTTGAGTCTTTTGTCATTGCCTCTTACAACTCCAAGGTCTGCCGCCTCGCCGTCGGGGCAAATTCTAACAATACCGAAACTTTGTTCGGTGGCCTCTCTAAGTCTTGAGTCGGAACCCTGAACCGCGCATTTCGGATTCTGTTCCCTGTCATAAGCGAGACGTACGGTTCCGTTTGAGGATTCTGTTGCGGGCTTGAGCCTGTTGTCGCTTGCCTGAACCGCGGTGAAATCTTTTGATTCGCCGTTGTTGGCAAAAATCACTATGCCCTTGAAAAGATTGGATGCGTCTTTCAGACGGCGGTCATCGGATCTTACAACCGCGGAGTCGGAAACTTCGCCGTCCTTTGCCATCCGCACAACACCCGGAAGAAAAACCGAAGCATAGGGCGGTGTGAGACCCGCATGTGAATGTGTTCTTTCCATCGGAGACGCGAAAAAATTCATTTCTGCAATTCTAATAGCGAAATCCTTACCGCCGAGACTGACCGCTTCGGTTTCAAATCTGATATATCTCGCATTTAATGTGTCGAAAGAAAAAGAATAACTTCCGCCGGCTTCGGCTG
The DNA here is from genome assembly GCA_029554345.1 of Spirochaetota bacterium. Classification (GTDB taxonomy): domain Bacteria; phylum Spirochaetota; class UBA4802; order UBA4802; family JAFGJZ01; genus JAKJGA01. The sequence goes on from JAKPJF010000106.1 coordinate 42,235, forward strand.
AAAAATGTTTTTGTCCGCAGGCATATGTAAATAGTTTTTTGTCCGGGCTTACTTCGATTGAAAAATCAGATGGAAATCCTAGAGCATTTTCAGGTACTTTTAATGATATTGCCGAGAGCGGATAACAAAATCCGAGATCGAATGTCATAAGAATTTTTTCGGCTGATTGAAAATGTTCTGATTCAAAAAAGGTATCAGCTTTGCCGTCAAAGAGGAATTCCTTTCTTCTTTCGTGCGAAAGATCTTTACATCCTCCGGAATGATTAATGCCGGATATTCCGAAAAGAACGCGTTCGAATTCGGCAAAAAAGCTGGAATCAGTCTGACGGCATTTTGTTATAAAAATTCTTGCGAAACGGGCGCTTACAAGCGGCAGATTAATCGCAAAAACATCCGACTGAGAGACATAGGCTGTTTCAGAATGAAGGACTGACCATTCTTTTCCGTCAGAGCTTATGTCAATTCTGAAATCTTCAGGAAACGCGACTTTACGAGCCGGATTGGAACTTATTTCGATATAGCTGAAAAACAGTTCTGATTCAAATTCGAAAAGGAGAAATTCGTTTTCGGATTTTGAAAGAGATGCCGATTTCCATTTTCCTGTTTTAATTGACGATGAATAAGCCGGGTCGCACGATGACGCTGAAATAGATTTAGGCGTTATGAATCGTTTTCGGGATATATTAATCAGCATTATTTTCTCCAGTTAGAATGAATCATATTTAATTAACTTAAATATGCTGACTGTCAAGATTTTTATCAATGATGCGGTTTTTTGACGCATAACAAAGTCAAAATCGTTTGACTTGCAAAGACAAAAGAGTGATTATGAAAACGGAGGACGGTGTTGATAGTAAATTATCTTGAGGAAAGGACTCCCAAGGGTTTTACCCTGAAAATAGTTCAGAAAAAGCTCAATTTTCTGGTTTTTGACCAGAAGGGTTCATCTGTTTATTCCGACAAGCAGTCTGCCCAGGTCGTTCACCGTATTCCGGTAGTGGCTTTTTTCGGAAATGAGTTTTCTGTCAAGTCCCGCGCACTCGGTGAATATAATCTGTATAAAGTATCACGCGGAAAGATAATCATTCCGTATACCGTCTATGGTCAGGATGAAAACCGTTATCTGATGATAGATACGGATGAGGAAATTGATATCATGCCCGTGAAGGCTGTTTTTCATGAACAGCTGATTACTCTCGTAAAAGAAATAGATTCGGGATTGAAACCCGATTATATCGTAATAGATAATAATGTGCCCGAAAACGATTTGGTAGTCGCAAAAAACCGGTGTCCTTCGTCTGCGATAATCAATATTATGGATGTGCCTCAGAAAATTGAGGTCGAAGAAAATCCGGAAGACAAACGCCGTCTTGCAGATGAGTTTTCTGATATTAATTTAAACATGCTTTCGCAGAATCCGGTTTTTTTAGCCCGCATACATCTTAGAAATTCGGCTGTTGCAAGAGTAAAACAGCTGCTTCTTGATTTTGATCTTTCGAGCATCGACGCCGGATATATTCTGACTTTTATCCGCACAATGCTCAAGAATTCAAGCGATGAACTTTCAAAGATAAAAAATCAGCTTGCCGATCTTGAGAATGATTTTGCTTTTTACGTAAGCGTTGTGGACAAGAATCTCGAAGAGGTTCAGGGCCGCATTTCGACAGCTGAAAATTCCCAAGCCTTGTCGTCGTACAAGACTCTTCTTGCCAAGGCGCGCAGTGTTTATGATGAAAACGGAACAGACGAGAAGATGGACGAAATAGAACAGATGATTATTGACCGCAGAGAGGAAATTTCTAAATGAGATCATTCGTTTTATTTTTAACAATATTATTTTCAAACGCGCTATTTTCTTCGGATATTAATATATTTTTTACAACTCCAGAAAAAAAAGAATCCGTTATATTGAACGCTCTTTGCGATTTTATTAAATCGAGCGAAAAGACAATTGATGTTGCCGTGTTTGATCTTGATAATATGAAAGTTGCGGAAGCTCTTTTATTCGCCAAAAAAAATGGAGCGCGCGTCCGAATAGTAACAGACCATGATAATTTATCGTCAAACGCGGTCAAAAAGCTTGCTGCGGAAGGAATTGAAATAGTGTCAGACAGGCGCAAGCCTTTCATGCACAATAAGTTTGCCGTATCGGATTCGAAGCGCGTCTGGACGGGTTCTTATAATTTCACTGATAACTGCACGTTCAAAAACAACAATAATGCTGTGATGTTCGAATCCGGGAATCTGGCTGCGGTTTATGCCGAAGAATTTGAAGAAATGTTTGCTGACGGAATTTTCGGAAACAGAAAAGACAGTTCTATTTTCGGAATAAAAGGAAAGGACAGATATTATTCGAAAATCGGAAACACCGATGTAAATGTTTTTTTCTCTCCTGAAGATAATGCCGAGCATATCATAGTGAAAATGATTGAAAAGGCAGAAAGCCGCATTGATTTTCTGTCGTTTGTTTTTACTTCATCTCCGATAGCGGAGGCTCTTATCAAAAAAATGAAAAGCGGCGTCAAGGTTAGGGGAGTCTTTGACGGAAGCGGAGCCAAGGGCACTGGAAGCCAGTATGTGAAGCTTGTTCTTGAAGGCGCTGATATAAGAATACGCAAGGGCGCGGGAGTGATGCATGACAAGGTCTTCATTATCGACGGCAAACGCGTCATAACGGGTTCGTATAATTTCACTAAAGCCGCTTCAATGAAAAACGACGAAAACATCGTCGTCATCGGTAGTTATGATGCCGCAGAAATATTCACTGCCGAATTTGATAAGATATATTCGAAATCATCAAAGAAATAATCTGTTTGATAGTATTTATTTAATTCAAACTTATCACTTAGGTTTCCATTTGACGCAAGGCTTACTATAGCCACTGTCGGTTGTCAAAGGTTCGGATTTTAAGATGTCAATATTAATCCTAAAAATATTGTCTCCTGATACATAGATAATTGTCTTTCCGTCGGGTGTCCAGCAAGGACTATGTCCTGACGGTACAATTTCTCTCGAACTTCCTGTATCTAAATGATATAAGCAAACACCGGCTCCAGTATAATATGCAATGCGCTTTCCATCTGGTGAAAGAGAGCCATGATCCAGAATATAAGTAGTATGAATATCTTCATCTCCGGTGGTGAGATCCAATCGATAAGAATCGCTTAATTTTAGATAGTATATATATTTCCCATCCGGTGATGCGCTCAAAGCGTTTGCTTGAGCGCCAATATTATATCTTCGTATAATCGTTCCGTCAGGTTTTGCGGAGACTATATTGTAGATAGAACCGTTTTCTTCGTAATAGTAAATCTTTTCACCGTCCGCAGACCATGTCGCAGAACTGGACTCAATAGTCGACAAAGGCTTTAAGTCTGTTCTGTCAGAATTAATTATATGAACATAAGGAGTATTCGCAAGACCTCTTTGAAAAAGTATTCTTTTGCCGTCGGGCGACCATGAAAGCATGTTATCTTCTCCGCTGTCTGTTATTTGTCTTTGATTTGAACCGTCGAAATTCATTATATATATGTTGCCGTCTCTGACAAAACATATCTCAAGCTCCTCATGAATCTCGCGTTCATAATAGCACGAATTGATTGCTGTTAGCAGAAGAATGATGGCAGAAAGTTTTACGGTGGTTTTTTTAATCATAAAAGTAACCATTTGATTTATTTCGGTTTTCCCTGCACGCAAGGTGAAGAACATCCACCCTCGGTTGTCAGCGGTTTATTATTAGTTCCATCTATATTTATTCTGTAAATATCACCAGCTGAAATATAGACAATTGTTTTTCCATCTGGTGTCCAGCAAGGGTCATATGCATTTGGTAAAAAATCAATGTATGATGTTTCGTTCCATAAATGAATATGACTTACTAGTGTATATGTTGCTGCAATCGTCTTTCCGTCAGGGGAAATGGATATTGATGTATAACCTGCATTAGTTTCATATATGTCATTAGTATTATTGGTTAAGAGATTTATTCTTCTGAAAGGATAAGGAGCGCCGGTGTTTTCAGTTAGATATAAATAATTATCATCCGGTGATAAAGTTGGATATGCTAATGACTTAATGAAATTATAACTTTTGATAATATTCGCGTTTGTTGTTGCGATGAAAACATAGGAAGTTGGGGTTCTTGTTCCTGCAAATACTATTCTTTTTCCGTCAGAAGACCATGTCGGACATATGTTGGTATCTGGAATAGAAGTGTGAGTTAATTGCTTGAGTCCGCTTCCATCTGCGTTAATTACAAATATTTCACTATTGCCATCTCTGTCACTGTGAAAAAGAATTTTTCTTCCGTCGGGGGACCATGATGGTGCATTATCGTAAGCACTTACGGGAGGATAAGTAATCTGTGTTTGTTCAGAGCCGTCAATATTCATAGTCCAGATTGAGCCGCTTCTAACATAGCAGACTTTCAGTTGATCGGATTCTCTTTCATAATAGCACGAATTGATTGCTGTTAGTAGAAGACTGATGACTGCAATTTTAAAGGCGAACTTTTTACTCATACCCAACGCCTCTGTTTATTCCTGAGAAATTGTAGCCGATTGACGCCGTGAACATAAAGCCTTTCAGGCCTTTTGCCTTGCTCGAAAACATCGGGCTTTCGTATCCGGCAGAAATTGAAAACATATATTTCTGTGACGCGATCCAGAGAATAGAAGCGTTTGCCGCCGCATAAGGGGCTATGCCTGTTTGCGTTTCGGTCTGCGAATAGTCGTAGAAGTAACCGAATTTCTTCGGCTTCATTATTTTAAAATAAGCTAATCCGGCTGAAAGCGAAGGCACTATATAGAAATTTGTTCTGAACAGTTGAAAGCGGTATTCAAGCCCGACTGAAAGCGGCGCGTAGAAACGTGTTATTTCATCGTGTTCGCCCTTGTTTTCTCTGTTTGCCGCCGCAAACAGATCTGCGGTTATGAATGTGTTTCTGAGGCCGAATTTTTTCGGAAAATCATTTCTGATATTTATTCCGCCGCCGTACAAAGTTCCTTCATCTTTCGTTAGAAGCTGGTTTCCGATAAGAGAACCGGAATATCCCGCGTTGAGATCAAATGACAGAATGCAGAGAAAAGTAATTGTTAACGCAAAGAGTATTTTCGAAAATAAACCGTTTTTGCCGGGGCAGTGAACTCTCATCGATAAACCTCACGGCATTTGCCAGATATAGAACCGGAAAATGCTTATGTTAATTATATAATTATATAAAACTGTATAATAATAAATAGAAATGATGAATGGTCAATAACAATTTCTCCCTCTAGCCGGGAGGGCTTCAAAGGCTTCTTGCGATGCCTTTTATTACAACCTCCTGTTGCATATTGAAGGCATCACTTTGCAGGGATCGTTCCTGCTGCCTTTGAGATTCTTTCTTTGCATGGATCATGCAATAATACCAAAGGGCATTTCATGCCCTTTACCCGGTTTTGGTACTTTCTTTTTTCCGGCAAAAAGAAAGTACCGCAAAGAAAAGCCGCTGGGGATATCCCCAGACCTCTTAAATTATTTTACTCTCATTCAATTTTTGCCGAAGTGCTTAGCGCACTTTTGTGATTTTGGGAACCATTTATCATGTAATATTATTACGCGTTTATTCGCTCCGCTCTGTATACGCTAAATTTCTGCTGTGGGGTGATTCTATCTTGCGAAAATTGTCAGAAGTGTTATTACAGTCGCGATGACTGTAAAGCCTGCGCTTGTCATCCACATCATCATGGAAAACTTTTTGTTTACATCATCGAAGCGCGAGTCCATGTTTTTCTGCATCATTTCAAAACGAACATCCATCTGTTTCTGCGTTGATTCGAAGCGTTTATCCATATTTTTCTGCATTATATCAAAGCGAACGTCCATCTGCTTTTGCATAGATTCAAAGCGTTTGTCCATTAGCTCAAAGCGCTTATCGATTTGTTCAAAGCGTTTATCCATCTGATTGAAGCCGAACTGCATCGTTTCGTTCTGTTTTAGAAATAATTCCCGCTGGGTCTTCAGTTCTTCTTCGATGCGGGTCATACGTTCGATGAGCTGAATGTCGTATGGGCGCAGTTGTACCACATTGCTTTTCGCGCCGAATCGGTCGAAGTTTGATTCGATGTACGAACCTATCTGTTCAAGTTGTTCTTTTGTGAATTCCATTGCAACGCTCATTCTTCACCTCAAAATATCTGAAAATCATATACATGTCAATTATATATACGATTTGAAGAATGATATTTTCGTAAAATATCAAAAAAACTTTGAAATTATGATGATTTATTATCAGTTTTTAGGGGGAATACAATGGGGGTAGTTTCCGCATGGAGGCGGAAACATTGCCCGCGAGGAAGACGAAGTCTTCTGCGGGATACCGCAAAAGTCACCTTAGAGAAGTGTGCAAATGTATTCTTGCGAGTTAAAATCGAAACGGTCATGGATGATCGTTGAGACAAAGCAATGTTTATCTGGTATCAATGGTGAATTCATGCTAGGTAAGGGCTCAGTTTATGAGTCTAATCATATATACTTTGTACTGAGAAAGATAAAGCCAAGCTTGCTGGTGCTTGGCTTTATCTTTCAGGCATTTATTGGTTGCTAAGTATCCCGTATTTACCCAAACACCAAACTTCGTTTGGATATATCTTCGAAACTCTTTTCGCCCGGTTCTACAGTTGGTTTTCCGAAAGGCATCTGCGCTATCAGTTTCCATTCCGGTGCGATTTTCCATTCGGTTTTTACAGCGTCCTCTATCAATTCGCCGTAATGCTGTAACGACGCGCCGAGTCCTTCTGTTTCGAGTCCTGTCCAGACTACAAATTGCAGCATTGCCGAAGACTGGCTTGACCATACCGGAAAGTTCGCCGCGTATAGCGGAAACTGTTCCTGAAGTGATTTTACAATATTCTGATCTTCAAAAAACAAAACTGTTCCGTGTCCGGCTCTGAAGCTTTGCATTTTATCCGCAGTCTGCTGAAACTGATCTGCCGGAACGAATCCGCGCAGAACATCTTCCGTCATGTTCCAGAGTTTTTCGTGATGTTTGGCAAGAAGCAAAACGGTTCTTCCGCTCTGCGAGTTGAATGCCGAGGGTGAATGCTTTACCGCGTATTCAACAATTTCGCGTAATCTCTCATCCGTTACCGGAGAATCCGCGCTTATATTATAATATGTTCTTCTGTTTTTTACCGCATCAAAAAAATTGTTTGTCATAATTCCTCCTTCAGCAAGCAGAAATAGCTGCTTGTTAAATATAGCATAAACTGCTGAAGGATCAAATTAATAATTTATTTTGTTTAATCTCAGTGTCCGATGAATCTTCTGAAAATATACTCTCTTTGGACGCTGTTCAGGTTGAACATCTCGGAAGCTTCAAGTAGAAGTTTTTCGGTTTCGCCGCTCGGTACCTTGTTGATTTTTGAAAGAATATATCTTATTGCCTTAGTCATTTGAAACTCCGTAAAATTGATTTATGTAGACGCCGCTTCCGTGCATTGTTTCGAATAAAAATGCCGAGAAGTAGTTTTTCTGCTCAGGAAACTTGAATCTGAACTCGCCGCTTGAAAAATATCCGTTTTCAAGATTGAGAGACTCTGTGATTGATTTTATCTCTTCAAGCGAATCGAGAGGGTTTGTTCCGTAAGCTGTGCTGATAACTTCTCCGGGCTGCATCGCGTTTAGATGCTTTGCAGTGAGAATTGCGGATAAAACATGAGTGTTCATGTGTTTCTTTGCAAGTCCCGTGTATATGATCTGTGAAAGTTCAATTCCGGCTTTTTTTACTGCTTCTGCGGCTTCGATCTGTTCATCAAGATTTTCGTCTGCAAGATTTTCGTCAAGGACTGACTGATCGCCTGAAATTACTTTATGATAAATTTTGGTAAGTCCGTTTTCGCGGAGAAGCATGAGCTCTTCTGCCGGTTTCATGAGTATTGCCTGAGTCTTGGCGAAGATAGAGAATTCCTTAATCTGAGGTTTTTTTTCTTTCACGTAATTCATCACTTCAATAATGAAATTTGTCGGAAAAGCGATCGAATCTTCGCACGAAAATACAGCCTGTGAAACGAAGCTTTCGGCATTAATTGAATCGATATTTTCTTTAATTTCCGCAAGGCTGAATACTCTGAAATTTTTTTCGCAGTCCGTGCAGAAACGGCATCTTCCCTTACAGCATCCGCTTGCGAGTTCGATGTTAATGCTCTGGTTGTTGAAAATAATATCCTTATTCATATACGCCTCTTTTCGGCAAATTGGCGGTGGGCAGTGATCTCATGGGATTATCGGCAGATATAAAAAAAGAATTAGCGATTAACGGAAAAAAACTGAAAAAACAATGCGGGTTTTTCGGTAAATATTCCTTATTTTTCTTGATTGATTGATGCAGATGGACTATCATAATGGTATGAAAAGATTATTTATTTTATTACTGCTTCCGTTTGGATGTTTTTCGTCGGCATCGTATAAAACGATTGATATCGATGAGGCATATGAAATATATACCTCAAAAAAAGCCGTGTTCATAGATGTTCGAACCGCGCAGGAATACGATGCGGGTCATATTCCGGGTGCACTCCTTATTGATATCAATTCCGACTCGTTCGATGAAATGATTCAGAAGCTTGATAAGAACGCGGTTTACGTGGTCTATTGCAGAAGCGGTGTCAGAAGCGCGAGGGCTTCCGGAAGAATGATCTCATTCGGCTTCAAAAAAGTTTATAATGTTTCCGGCGGCTTCAATGCCTGGCAGAAAAAATATACCTTCGACAAATAAAGTTTTCCGAGGATCTTATGAAAAAACGCACAATGTTTGTCCAAGTAGCATTTTATCTGCCGGATATTGTGTTTCTATACATGCTTTATCTCTCATATAAAAAAAATATTCCGCTGAATGATTTTGAATTTCTGATTGGACTTATAATATGTGCCGTTATAAAACTGTTTCTTCACTTTTCGGGCTTCTATTATTTTTTTGTCAGAAGAATTCATAATCTTTCCAAAAATATTCAAAACCTCAAGCAGGGAAAATTCGTTCTTCCGGATATGGAATTTTTCGGAGGCGGATATCTTTCCGACATTCATGATGAAATTGTCGATCTCGGAAAACATCTTCTCAAGATGACGAATTCGCAGAAGGACGAAATAGATAAATACCGCGAAGTCTACAATAACATCATATATTCTTCAAACTCTTACTTTCTTGTAGTCAATGCACAGTATGAAGTTCTTTTTGTTAACAAAACATTCTGCTCGGAATTTGAATTCAGTCAGCAGGCTTTAAGCGGGCGGAAAATTAAGGAAGTTTTTCTCGGACAGAATGATGTATTGTGGAATTCTGTTGAGTCCGTTAAAAAAACCGGAAATGAAATTATTCTTCAGAAGATAACACTTTTTGCAAACTGCAGATCAATGGTTTTCGATATAAAGATTTCGCGTGTTGTTGTGCAGGGCGAATCCCAAATCGTAATGGTTATGGAAAACATAACTGACAGAATCCGCAAAGAATATCAGATATCGCTGATAAACCAGATTACTGAATCCATTCAGCGCGATGAAGAAATAGACAGAATTCTTTTTTCAATTCTGACAGCCGTTACAAGCGGAAGCGGACTTGGTTTTAACAGAGCAATGCTTTTTACTTATAATGATGAGCTTGGAGAAATTTCCGGAAAAATGGCTGTCGGTCCGGATTCGTTTGAAGAAGCAATTCAGATATGGGGAGCCGTTCAGAATGAAAACGTCGACATGGTTACCAGGGTTTCTTCTTATAAAGTAACCAGCGGAATAAGGGGAGGAAGATTTTATTCGGATGTCGTATCGTCGCGTTTTCCTGTTTCTTCCGGCAACATTCTTGTAAAATGCATGACGGAGCTTCACCCCAAGCATGTTTATGATTCATGGAATGATCCCGAAGTTGATGAAGAATTCCGAAAATTTATCGATGTTCGTGAATTCGTCGCGGTTCCTCTGGTTGCCGGAAACAAGGCTCTCGGTGTAATTGTTGCCGATAACCGTTTCAACAACACTCCGATATCCCGCGAAAATATTGAACTGCTTTCAATATTTGCCATGCAGGCCGCTTTTTCGATGGAATCGTTTACGCATCTTTCTTCTCTCAAAGAACAGATGGAAAAAATAAAATCGCGCCAGAGCGCCATTGTCGAATCAGAAAAGATGGCGGCAGTCGGACGCATTGCAGCGCATATAGCGCATGAGATACGCAATCCTCTTGCCACAATGGGGCTTTACGCGAAACGCATTCTTCAGACAATCGCTAAAGGGCAGAAGAATATTGATTCTATCAAGCACGGCGCCGACGTCATAAAGCTCGAGGTTGAACGTCTTGAAAAAATTCTTTCAAATGTCATGGATTTCACACGTCTCGACACCTATATAAAAGAATATCATTCTATCAATGATGTTGCGGAAGATACCTACAATCTTCTTAAAAATCTTTTTCAGGAAAGAAAAATTACGGCAGACATCCGGCTTGCGGAAGATCTTCCTCTTGTAAAATCAGATTTCAATCAGCTCAAGCAGGTTATGCTCAATCTCATCCAGAACGCGATGGATGCTTCGGGTGAAAACGGTCTCGTGCAGATTGAAACAGGGCTTAAGGATTCAAAAGTTTATTTCGCAGTCAAAGATACCGGCAAGGGAATTTCGCCGGAAAATCTTTCAAAACTGTTTGAACCGTTTTTTACAACAAAGACTAACGGAGTCGGGCTTGGTCTTGCTGTCTGCAAGAAGATAGTGACTGATCATGGGGGTGAAATTCTCGCCCGAAATAAAGAGTACGGCGGAGCTGAATTTATTGTCGAGTTTCCTGTAACATGAATGATGAAATTTTCTTGAATTATATCGCTTAAAATGTATTAATGTATGAGGGGAGAACGCTATGACAAAGATTTTGGTTGTTGAAGACGAGCAGTATCAGAGAGAGCTTTACGCGCTTGAGTTAAAAGACGAAGGCTATGATGTTGATCAGGCCGCGAACGGAAAAGATGCCGTAGAATTGGTAAAGACCAATAAGTACGATCTTGTGATTCTGGATATAAGAATGCCGGAGATGGACGGAATAGAAGCTCTTGGAAAGATTCTTTCCCGCGACAAAAAAATTCCTATTATCATTTATACCGCTTATTCAAATTACAAAAGTAATTTTATGACATGGACTGCGGATGCCTACGTAACTAAATCATCGAATCTTGATGAATTGAAAAATAAAATCAAAGAAGTTCTCGAAAACAGATCAAAAAGCAAATAAGCGCCGGAAGGCGCTTTTTTTATTCCGAATACTCGGCCATTGCCTTATCAGTTTCATAAACGCAGACTTTATCCACACTGATTTCTTTTAAGTTTTTCATGTCGAGCATAGCGCGGGTTCTGTGAAATATATAGTAGGCGATGTTTTCGCTTGTCGGGTTGATGTGCAGAAAATACAGTACTTCGTTTATATTCGTGTGGTCTATTTCCGAAAGAACGTTTGAAAGAATTTCTTTGAGCTCGTGAAAATCTATAAGCATTCCCGCTGAATCAAGTTTCTCGCCTTTTACTGTCAATATAACTTTCCAGTTGTGTCCGTGAAGCTTCTCGCATTTCCCCTTATAGCCTCTAAGCTGGTGCGCCGATGATATTTTGTCTTCGACCGATACTCTGTACATGGCCGCCTCCGTTTAAATGAATTTTGCCAGCGAACGGCTGATTTTTTCTATTTCTTTGCGCGTCAGTGTCGGATATATCGGCAGAGAATATAGTTTTTTAGAATAACGGTCGCTCTGAGGATAGTCCATTGATTTCAGTCCGAGATGCTCATGGATAGTTTTTGGGAAAGGCTTATAAAGCTGAATGGAATTTGTTTTCCAATATTTGAGAACTTTATCTTCCGAGGCGTCAAAGATAACAGGAAACGACTGATATGATGAGTTCGGATTGAACGGAAAAAGCGACTTGTGAGGAGTCAGTCTCAGTCTGTCATAATATACCTGGGCTATTTCTCTTCTGATGCGCAAAAAGTCCTGAAGGCGTGTGAGCTGTGAAAGCCCCATTGCTGCCTGAAACTCCGTCATCGTGCAGTCCAGTGAAACAGCTTCGTCGTCGCCGCCGCGCAGAGACCGCATGAGCGAAAAATGGCGGGTGTTTTTGGTGAATACTGCAGCCCCGTTGCCTGTTGTGATTATGTCTGTCGGAGTGAAACCAGCCACTGCGAATGAACCTTCACTGCCGGGTATTTTTTCTTCGAATTCAAGCCCTAGTGCGTGGGATACGTCTTCTATAACAGGAATTCCGCAGTCAGAAAATCTCGAAATCTGAGCGTCGATGCCGAAGGTGTGACCGATTATGACTGCTTTTGTTTTTTCATTTATCAGTTTTTTTACAGATTCCGCTGAAGGCGAAAAATGAGATTCTTCGATATCAACCGGAACAGCTTTTGCGCCGAGAAGCGTCATAGCTCCGAGAGGAGCGGATGAAAAATATGAAGGCAGAATTATTTCATCACCAGGCTGAATGTCGAGTGCTTTGAATATAAGAAGATATGCCGATGTAAGCGAGTTTACCGCAAGAGAGAGTTTTATCTGCAGAAGTTCGGAAAGCGATGATTCAAATGTTTTGACGCTGTTTCCGCCGGTAAGTTCTTCCTTTATAAGCGAATCTAGTACGTTTTCAAGTTCGCTTCTTGTAATTGTGGGTCTGCTCGATACAATGCTCATTTTTGCCTCTTTAGCAGGATTATTTTTCAAAGACGCTTTCAGTCAAGAATCTTTTCGGGAAGATATTTAAGTCTTTTGGGGGAACTTCCGAAAATATAACAGAGCATGATAGAAGAGGTATTTTATGTCTATATTTGGCAGGCTTATTAGCGTTTCGGTTTTTATTGCTGCGGCGTTTGTTGTTTTCTCAACCGATGTGAACGCGAAAACAAGAGGCAGCGGACTTTTTGATTCAAAACCGTCATCAAAGGAGAAAACTCAGGATTTTTCGGATGATGAAATAATTTTCGAAGAAGATGATAGTCAGGATCCGGATTATACCAAGGAAAGAAAATTTTCCGATGATTCAGTAAGCGCTAAAATGCGTGAAAAGGATTATTCTCTGCGCGAAAGCGATACTGAAGAAGTTGCTGAAGAGTTCGACCAGAAGGGTTACGCTTCATGGTACGGGCGTGAGTTTCACGGCAGAAAAACAGCAAGCGGCGGAAAATTTGACATGTATGACATGACTGCCGCGCACAAAACTCTTCCTTTCGGAACAGTTTTGAAAGTAACTAATCTTTCAAGCGGCAAATCCATACAAGTTGTCATCAATGACAGAGGTCCTTATAAAAAGAACAGAATAATTGATCTATCATACGCCGCAGGAAGAGAGCTCGGAATTCTTGCCAAGGGTGAAGAGATGGTCGGAGTATCGATTGTCAAACTCGGAAACGGCAAAGCTGAAAAGAATGCGACTCAGGTTAAGGCTGTATCAGGGGAAGAAGAATTTTTGATTGAAGAAGATGATTCCGATGTAAACGCCGATATTCCTGAAGAAAGAATTGTTTCCGGAAACTTTGAAATTCAGGCCGGCGCTTTTTATTCCATGAAAAACGCAGAAAAAATCAAGCAGAGAATTGAATCATCAGTCGGCGGAAAAGTTGTGATTACCGAAGACGGCGATCTTTATAAAGTAAAAATGATAAATGTCAGAAACAAAAATGAAGCAGAAAGAATAATGCGCAGTCTTGAAAAAGACGACATTAAGACTCTGCTTCTGCAGAAATAAGATTTACTTATAGAGATTAAAAAAATGGCGGGGCAACCCGCCTTTTTTGTTTAAGTATTGAATCAAACAGGTTTGTGAATTTTACGTGCAAATCTTCTTCTGAATTTTAAGAATTGATAATTGCGAATTAAAAATAGAAATATCGTTTTAATAATTTGGGGGAGATAATGAATAAAATTCTTTTTCTTTTTACAGCATGTTCGCTAATTTTTTCATTCGGTTACTCGAAACCGGATGAAGCGCACCCAAAAGAACAAGTTTCAGAAAAGTCTAATGAAGAAAACCCAACTTCAGTTGAAAAATATGATTTAAATACGCCGGATGGTCTTGCCAAAAAGATATTGAGCGACATGACGGCTGCTTTTGAGACTTCGTATAATAATCTGCATGATTCGGCTAACGGCGAGGATGCGGCAAAAGCACTTGCGGATTTAATTAATGAAATGATAAAGCTTTCTGAGGAAGGTAAAGCATTTGAATCAAAATATCCTGATTTTATTTTTTCTGATAAAAATGAAAATTTAAAGGAAGAATATAGTCGACTTAACAAAGCGGCTGATACATGGTTAAGAATATTAATGAGAGCTAAATTTGAATATCACGATTCCGAGGTTTTCAAAAAAGCACTTGAAGAATTAGACGCTTCCATTTCTTCTGCGGATGATGAATAAAAAAAGTAGTCGGCACATTATTCATAAGAATGTTTGATCCGGACTACTTATTGTTAGCGGTGAAGCCTTTTAATAATTCATGAAGCGTTTATTTTCTCAGTGAGTGACTATTTATTATTTCAAAGCTTATCTTGCCAATAGAATCATAAATATAACATTGACTTTTCATCTGATTAATAGCATCAATAAATTGAGGATCATTATGAAAAAATTAATTGTTTTTGTTTTTCTCTGTTTAATCTCAATCGTTTACGCGAAGACTCAGGATGTTCAGGATAAAAAACAAGTTTCAGAAAAGTCTGCAGATGAAAACAAGGATTCAGCTGGAAAAAATTTAGATGTAGAAACTCCAGAAATAAAAGTAAAAAAAATGTCGAATGAAATGACTGCAGTTTTTAAAAAATTAACGATAAAACTTAAGAACACTGATTCAGATACCGCCGCAGCTGCTGTCATTAATGAATTTAATGCTGTAATGAGGAGTTATGATAAAAAGGCAAAAGCCATTAAAGCTGAATATCCCGATTACAATTTCAGTCAACAAAATGAAAAATTTGAAGAAGAAAATAAAAGAATGGAAGAGGCAATGTTTCAACTTTTAGAAGTTATTGCTAAATTAGTCGATAAATATGAAGATTCCGAAGTTTTCAAAAAAGCTATTGAAGAAATCGGATCTTCAGTCTCTTCTGCTGAAACGCAGGAATAAAAATAACCTATTTTTTATTTATTAAGCCGGTTAAAGCCGGCTTAAATTTATATACAGCAATAGTATTTTTAAACTATGCTGAATATTTTTCTCTCAGAGCCAGTTTGTTTATTTTTCCGACGCTTGTCTTGTCAATTGAATCAATAAATTTTACTTTAAGAAGAACTGCTTCTTTTGTTAAAACTCCTTTATCAATATATCCTTTCACAAAATTATATATTTCTTTTTCGTTTACCTGAACGTTCGGTTTCAAAACGACAAGTGCAAGCGGAATTTCTCCCCAGCGCGGATCAGTTTGGCCTATCAGAGCGGCTTCGCTTACGGCATGATGATGCATAACGATATCTTCCATCTCGAGCGATGATACCCATTCGCCGCCGATTTTGATTACGTCCTTGAGTCTGTCAACTATGCGCAGGCTTGACTTCGGATTTGTGCACGCAACATCGTTTGTATGTAGCCATCCGCCGTGCCAGAGTTTTTCGCTGTTGACCGTGTCTTTGAGATAACCCTGGGTCAGCCATGGTGTTCTGACTGTAATTTCCCCCGGTGATTTATCATCCGGTTGAACTTCATTGCCTTTATCATCTACCACTTTGATTTCGGCAAGCGCGATAGGTACACCTGTTCTGCAACGTATTTCAGCCTGCTTCTCATCGCTAAGAAGAAGTTCTTCGGGCGTCAAATGAGAAAGAGACAGGATCGGACATGTTTCGCTCATTCCGTATCCGGCTACGATATCTATGCCGAGACTCATCGCTTCGAGGCATAGTGCACGCGGAAGCGCAGCTCCGCCGATCAGAGCTTTCCAGCCCTTGAAGTTGACTTTTCCGGCGTCCTTATCTTTTAGAAGCATGTGAAGAATAGTCGGAACGCAATGCGAGAATGTGACTTTTTCTTCCGACATGAGTTTTATGAGAATGTCCGCAGAATATCTTCCAGGATAGACCTGTTTAACTCCGAGCATCGTTGCGATATACGGAATGCCCCATGCGTGCACATGAAACATCGGTGTTATCGGCATATAAATATCTTCACGGTTGAAGCTTGCGTGAGGTGCGGTTGCAAGTGTAGCAAGAGTTGCCAGAGAATGAAGAACAAGCTGACGGTGGCTGAAATAAACTCCCTTTGGAAGACCTGTTGTACCTGTTGTATAAAATGTAGTCGCGCGTGTATTTTCGTCGAAGACGGGATATTCTTTTACGGGTTCTGCTTTAGATAGAAGATCTTCATATTCGCCGTCAAACTGGATGTGTGAAGTGCCCTTGTATTCGGTATCGCTCAATAAAATTATTTTTTTGACTGTATCGAGTTTTCCGCGAATCTGTTCGAGAAGGGGAATGAGATCGGCATTGATGAAAATGATATCGTCTTCGGCGTGGTTGATAGTGTAGATCATCTGTTCTGCGGATAGGCGCACGTTTACGGTGTGCAGAACCGCACCCATCATGGGAACTGCATAAAAAGCCTCGAGATAGCGGTGGCTGTCAAAATCCATGAATGCGACAGTGTCTCCTTTTTTTACTCCGAGATTTATGAGTGCACCCGAAAGTTTTGCTATCCTCTCGCGAAGTGTGCTGTATGTTATCCGGCAGACGTCTTTGTAGACTATTTCCTGATCGGGATTGTAGGCTATCGGCTGAAAAAGCAGATTTTTTATCAGAAGGGGATAAGAATATGCCGAATCTGTTTTATGAATTAGACTTTCCATTTTTCTGAACCTTTCCTTATATGTACAATTTCGGGCAATGATTAGTATTATTTGAATGAGGTCAATCATATTATTTGACTATTTTTACCGTTTTAAACGTCATTTAAAAAAGCTTTTCGGATTACCCTTGCGTAAAATACTTGTCAAACTTTGTTAATTTGTTTTTTTGTAGCTATGAGGATTACTATGAAAAAGTTAGCCATAATCGGCGCCATTATTGCATTTATGCTTGTTTCGGCGTCGAGCGTATCATATTTTTTTGCGGCTTCTCCGATGGAAGAGGAGTCAAAGACTTTTGTTGTTGAAAAGGGTTCTTCCATGTCAAAGGTCGCGAAGGATCTTGAGGATGCCGGAATAATCCGTTCGGCGAAGTTTTTCATCATGATATATAAGGCGCGCGGAGAAAAAATGATTAAAGCCGGGAAATACCGCGCCTATAGTAATGATACCTCTTTCAAGCTGATTAAAAAAATTGAAGCCGGAGAAGTCGTTACCGCAAAGGTTACGATTCCTGAAGGCTATAATATAAAACAGATGGCAGAAGTATTTGAAACTGCCGGAATCTGTTCCGCTTCGGATTTTATCAAGTATTCAAAAGATAAGGCTTTTTTAAAACGCATCGGAATCGATTATCCGACTGCGGAAGGCTATCTTTTTCCGGAAACTTATGTAATTGCCGAAGGTCTTGATGCGCGTGATGTCATTTCTATTCTAAAAAGAAAAACTGATTCTGTTCTAAAGGAGCTTAACTGGAAGCCGAAGAAAGATTTCTCGACGCATGAGATGCTGACTCTTGCTTCTATTATTGAAAAAGAAGCAAAGGTAAAAACCGAACAGGCCGTGGTCTCGAGCGTTTTTCATAACAGATTAAAAATCGGAATGCCTCTTCAAAGCTGTGCAACAGTTCTCTATGCTCTTGATAAGACTATTCCACATCTTTTGCTGAAAGATCTTGAAGTTGATTCTCCTTATAATACTTACAGGCATAAGGGTCTGACTCCGACTCCGATCGCCTCAAGCGGGCTTGGAGCAATAAAGGCTGCAATTAAACCTGCAAAGACCGACTATTTGTTTTTTGTGGCAAGAAATGACGGAAGTCATTATTTTTCAAAATCTTACGGGTCTCATCTGAAGGCGCAGGAGCATTATATTCACGGTGAAAAAAACGGATTCAATGATGACCAGAAATAGAGCAGAAATAGTTTCTCCCGGCGGGAATTTTGAAAAGATGCGTTTTGCCCTGATGTACGGAGCTGATGCAGTGTATTTCGGCGGTGAAGAATTTAATCTGCGCGACAAGGCCGGAAACTTTTCATTTGATGAAATTAAAAAGGGAGTGGAGCTTTGTCATTCGTACGGAGCTAAGGCTTTTTTTCTGCTGAATGCCTTTCTTCATGAAGCGGATGTTCTTTCCGCTGAAAGTTACGTTAAAAGCCTTGCAGGAATTGATTTCGACGCAGTAATTGTTTCAGATCCCGGAATGCTCGTTCTTGTAAGGGAGCATCTCAACTGCAAAGTTCATATTTCAACGCAACAGTCAACGCTGAATCACCTTTCAGTCAAGTTCTGGCAATCGCAGGGAGCTTCCCGAATAGTTTTGGCGCGCGAAACCACTCTGCCTGAAATTAAAATGATCAAAGATTATTCGGATGCAGAAATTGAAATATTTGCGCATGGTGCTGTCTGTGTTTCGTATTCCGGAAGATGTCTGTTGTCGAGATATTTTACCGGAAAAGACGCGAATTCCGGCGTATGCACTCAGCCGTGCAGATGGAAATATAAGATAATTGAAGAGAAACGTCTCGGTGATCACTTTGAAGTAATTGAACATCAAAACTCTACGGAGATTCTTTCTTCAAAAGATTTGTGTCTCATCGGTAATCTCGGCGAATATATCGAAGCCGGAGTTGATGCGTTTAAAATCGAAGGACGCATGAAATCGGCATATTATGCCGCCGGAGTTACGCGTATTTACAAGGATGCGCTCAATGAATACTATTCGTCAGGCACTTATTCATCAAAACTTCCGAAGTATAATGAAGAGCTTGATTTAATCAGTCACAGACCGTATACCGATGATCTTTTTCATGAATTTGAAAAAGGTTATGAGTCCATTCCGTATATTCAGAAAACAGATTTTCTCGGTGTTTCTTTGAGTTCATCAGCTTCATCAGAAATTGTTTTTAAGGCATATAATCCGGTTTATGCGGGAACTGAGTTTGAATTTATAGCACCTCTTGAAGACGGTAAATTTATTGACGGATATTGCACCCTGAAAGAAATTATCGATATTAACAATGAAACTCTGAAATACGAGATGGCAAGACCTAATGCGGTATACAAGGCCGTTTTTGACAGGGAGATGCCGATCGGTTCTGTTTTCAGGATGCGCGTTAAGGAGAAAGAATGAGTTTTACTAAAGCACCCGGTGTTGAAGATATTTTTCCTGACAGAATTCCCGTATGGAACAGAATAACCGCGTCGGCTAGGAGAAATTTTGAACTGTTTAATTTCAGGGAAGTAATCATTCCGGTGATGGAGTATACTGAACTTTTTTCGCGCGGCATAGGAGACGAGACGGATATAGTATCAAAAGAAATGTTTACTTTCGAAGACAGAGGCGGCCGATCGCTGACTCTGCGCCCCGAGGGAACCGCTTCGGTTGTAAGGGCCTACAACGAGAACGGCGAATATAACAGACTTTCTGTCTGCAAACTTTTTTATATAGGTTCCATGTTCCGTGCTGAGCGTCCGCAGAAAGGAAGACTCCGTCAGTTTAATCAGTTCGGAGCCGAGCTTTTCGGTGATGATTCGCCTTTTTATGATTATGAAGTAATTTCCATGATGAATTCGATTGCAATAGATCTTGGAATTTTGAATTATGAATTATTGATAAATTCTATCGGCTGTGAAGAATGCCGTCCGGCGTATCTGGAAAAGCTTAAAGAATATTATCAGTCGAACAAATCTGTTTTATGTGAAGACTGCGTCAAACGTCTTGAAAAAAATCCATTGCGCATTCTTGATTGCAAAAAGGATGGATGCAAAGCCCTTAAGGATGCAGCACCTGTTCTTCCTGAATTTCTTTGTTCTTCATGCGCCGATCATCATTCGTCTGTGAAGTCTTATCTTTCCGGCGCAGGTATCGCTTTCAGGGAAGATCCTTTTCTCGTACGCGGACTTGACTATTACGCTAAAACAACATTTGAGTTTGTTACTACGGCCCTCGGCGGTCAGAACGCTTTTGCGGCCGGAGGAAGATATAACAAGCTTGTTGAAATTCTCGGTGGAAAACCGACTCCTGCGGTAGGTTTTGCGGCCGGCATAGAAAGACTTATGATTCTTACGGAAACGAATCCGCCGGCGCCTTTGTCTTTGGATGCTTTTATTATATATTCCGATGAAAAATATTTTCAGCATTCGGCTGAACTTTTGAGAAAACTCCGAATGGAAGGAATATCTGCCGACATTGATCCCAGCGGCAAATCGATGAAATCTCAGATGAAAAAAATGGATAGAGAAAATGCGCGTTTTGCGCTTATCATAGGGGATGAAGAGATAAATGAAAAAACTGTCACGGTAAAAGACACCGCGACGCGCGAACAGCAGAAAATAAGTGAAGGGGAAGTTTCAGCCTTTATAAAAAACAATAAACGGTGAAAAAATGATTAATCTTGCCGGAAAAAATCCCAGGGACGTTTTTCCCTTTCTTGACGAGAGAAGCGCGATAGAGCCTTTTCTTTTCGAAACTCTGCTAGAGATCGATCAGATTCAGCGTGCTTTTATTGCCGGAAAATCTTCAACCCTTGCTACAAAGGAGCACATCAAGCTTTCCAGAAATATAAAAATTCCGTTCACTATTGCCCGCGATAAGAATATAGATTACATTCTCGAGATGCTGCTTCACCGTTTTCCGATGAATATCGGAAGGGTTATTTCATTTGATTTTAAATTCGACGATGCACAGAAGAAACTATTGATAAAAGAAACTGAAGAATATTCAGTTAATCTTCCGCGAGAACGTTTTGACAAACTTTGCATTCAGCGTAATCAAAGTTCACTCGATTCTCTGAATACTCTTATTGCCCGTTTCAGAATGTTCAATCTTTCCAAACTTGTTTCTCAGGCGGCAAACAAGCAGGAACTCGGCAAGATTATCAATTCGTCGCTTGATAAAACAATATTTACTTTTAAGAATTTCTCAATTGTGAGAAATCAGGTGCAGGCAACTGAAGAATTCTGTTTTCATTCGTCCAATTATGAGCATATAAAGCGTACTCTTGATATCAGAAAAATAATACCTGTAATCGGTGTACGCATCGACGTCATAAAGCAAAAGCTCAAATCTTTCGGAATAACAAGTACGGATGTTTCGGATTACCGCGATACCAAAATTGATTATATACTGAATATTCTCATGGAAGGAATAGCCTCTACTCTCGCGCCGAAAGAAATGTGCGAAGTTAAGAATTTTCATTCGCTTAGAGAATGTATTATGAAAGTTGATAAGCTGCTTGATCCGGCCCGTATTTACAGCGGCGATATTGTAAAGATAATCCGTGAAAACGGTGCTATTCCGGCGCATGATATATTTTCGACGTTCCCTAATATCACTGCTGATGTTCTTTCTTCATGGGCATCAAAGGAAAATCTGAACAAGGAATCCATTTTTCTTTTTTCTGATTCTGCGGGCGCTGAATGGTTGTTTGATCTTCGTAATTTCGTTAAGCTTTTTGAGTCAAGCTTTGACTATATGCGGAATGATCCCGTGCGTTTTGCTTCTCTTCCTGATTTTGAAAAAGACATGGTTATGAAGAAGCTTTCCGCATTTTACGGTGCCTCAGGAGTAATTCTTAATGATAAAAATGCTCCGGCTCAGATACGCAGCAATCCTGATGAAATGACTCATCTCAAGTATGTTTCTGAAGAATATGAAAGCTACATGAAACAGAAAGAACTTCGGAGTGAAGTTTCACTGACATCTATTCAGGGTAAAAAAGGTTTATTTTCAACATTAATCGGAATAGTTAAAAGCATATTTTCAATTTTTTCGGGTTCAAAAAATACGGCACAGCAGGAAGCTTCTGTTTCAAAAAATATGCAAAGCCAGAATCGTCCTCTTTCCAAAGAGACAAAAATTCTTTATAGAAAAGCATCTGCGGCAAAAGGTCCTATACTTGCTCTTTCTGATTTTATAGAGCTGACGAAGGAAAATGATATTACCGTCGACAACATAATAAATGATATGAGAAAAAACAATCTCAAGATTGTGATGCCTGTTTATAATGCAAGAACATCCTTGTATCCGAAAAGAAGCGCGAAGGTTCTTATGCCGGATATTGAATATCTTCTTATTCCGGTTGAGGCAATAAAGAGTCCTGAGAGTATTACCGATTATGTTGATTCACTTGTCGGTTTTAAAATGAAGGATGATTCTATCGGAGGCGGAA
This sequence comes from Spirochaetota bacterium, assembly GCA_029554345.1. Taxonomy (GTDB): domain Bacteria; phylum Spirochaetota; class UBA4802; order UBA4802; family JAFGJZ01; genus JAKJGA01. The sequence continues at coordinate 64,516 of JAKPJF010000106.1, forward strand.
TGCTGATTCAGATAGAAAAATATCTGAGAACAATTCAAAGACAGAGAAAGCATATGAAAAAGGAGGCTGCAAGAACCTCCTGATTGTTTTGTTTATTCTTTCGGACAGCTTCCCGAATTCGAGCAGTCGCATTTTCCGCCTGAGCTTTTATAGTCGTTTACGTAGAATCCGGAACCTTTGAAGATGATTCCGTTGCCTCCGCCGATTTTCTTTTTGGAGTCGGCACCGCACTTCTCGCATACAACAGCGGGAGTCTCGCTCATCGAATGAAATTTTTCAAAAACGTGACCGCATTTTGAGCATTCATAGTCATAAGTTGGCATAGCTACCTCCGTGATCAAAAAAAAGTGAGCACCTTATAATGTCAATGCAATTTTTGACTTGAATTCAGCGAATGGCTGAATTGAATTAATTATAAATGGAGAAGATTATGAAGGTTGTAGCTTTTAACGGAAGTCCGCGTGTTAACGGAAATACCCAGCAGGCGATTGAAATCGTTTTCGAGGAACTCAGAAAAGAAGGTATTGAAACAGAGCTTGTTCAAATAGGAAGCAAAAGGTTCTCGGGATGTATCGGATGCAGAAAATGCCAGGAAACAAAAGATTTGAAATGCATTATTGCCGATGACGGAATGAATGAAGTTATAATGAAGATGAAAGAGGCTGACGGAATAATTATCGGTTCACCGGTTTACTATGGAAACGTAACTGTTCCGGTTAAGGCTCTTATTGAAAGATGCGGAACAGTATCGAGAGCAAACGGAAATTTTATGCGCAGAAAAACGGGAGCAGCAGTGACAAGTGTTCGCAGAGCCGGATCCAACTTTACTTATTCGGCGATAAATTTCTTTTTCGGAATTCTTGAAATGGTAATTCCTAGTTCAACATACTGGAATATGACGCTTTCAATGGCTCCCGGAGATATTCAGAAAGACGAAGAAGGAAAGACTGTGTTTGTCAATCTCGGAAAAAATATGGCATGGGTTATGAAAAAGACTGCTGAGTAACCGGCTTATTTTACTAACTCAATAAGACGATTGATATTTATGTCCGTACATATTCCTTTTTTGCTCCAGTGCTTTTTGCATCCGCAATAATTAAGGAATACACACTGCGATATGATTCCAAGACGTTTCATTTCGTATCCGCCCGTCAGCAGATTAAGAACACATGCGACACCGACCAGACCGGTGTCGCTGTTCATTTTCCATTTTACAAGAAAGCGCGAAAAATCCGATGAATGCGGAATGAGATATACTTTAACTGAATATGATTTCATCGCGGCAGAAACCATCCTGATATTGCATAGGTCAGAGCACGATGCACAGACGAGTTCTTTCCCGTCTGATTGCGCCTTGCAGCTGATTTTCTCATTTCTCATGCATGTCGGAAGCAGAACCGCTTTGCTTCTTTTGGCTGAAAATTCTTTTTTCATGCTGCGGTTAAGTATTTCAGCGCCGATCATGTTCATAATATATTCGTTGGGTCTTCTGTTGACGAAAAAATAATTTTCGCGGCAGCGGTAATGCGTTTCAGATGTTTTTAAGAAGATTTCCGTGTTATGTAAATACTTTGACAATGTTTGAGTTGCGCTTTTATAAACTGAAGTTGATAAATTTATGCATTCTTCAATGGCTTTACATTGTTCTGTTTCATCAAGCGATAAAAGATATTCATAAAACAGATTGAGCCGGATTACTTCTTCCTTAAACTCGCCGGTTGCAGTGAGCCATTTGAGCAAATGGTTGAATTCAGATGCGGTTTTCTTTATAAGTACTTGAGTTTGTTTATGGTGAAGAACAAAATAAGATATGATGCCGCGTGCCCAGTCCGAATACTTCTTAAAATAATTTCCATAATTTCTGATGCGGTAAAGAAAATAAATAAAAGGGAAGAATAAATTATTGGTTTTATTTGCTTCACTGGAATAATTATTCCAGAGAGTTCCGGCGATAATAATTTCCAGCATATGCTCAGTTTCGTTTCTTGCATTTTCAGGCGAATGTTTTATAATGAATGCGGAATATTCTTTATTTAGAAATTGATGTTGTTTTCCGATGTTTACTAATAATTGATCGGTAAACTCGGATAATTTTGCGTAAAAGTTAGTTCCGGAATTTGTTTCTGTCAGTAGATATGTTGGAACATTATTAGTTGTCATAAAGATAATGTTTTAGAGTTTATCGTTAAATGCAATTATTATTTTATGGTTTTACCATTCCACTAAAACCGGATTATGAGTTATAATGGAATGGTTCAGATAATAAAACCGCAAATATTATTTGATCGGAATATAAATAAAGTTTTATTTAATCAATAGGTCAACAAGATTATAAATGTAACCCGAAATGATTCCTCCGGCGAGAATAAACCCGATGTAGAGAAGTATTATCTTCTTTTTCATGAACACTGCAATACCCGCAATGACCCAAGCACTTGTAGCAGGTCCTGTAATAAGAAATGCAATCATCGAACCTCCGCTTGCGCCTCCGTCCATTAATGATTTAATCAGCGGAACTGCGGATTCTCCGGCAACATAAAGCGGCAGACCGACTAAAGCGGAAATAGGAACGGCTAAAGGATTGCCGCTGCCGAGAAGACCGGAGATATAGCGCATTGGAACAAAATGATTTATCAGAAAACCTACTGCGATGAATATGCAGAAGAAAAAGAGAATCTGTTTTATTCCTATGTTTATAATGCTTCTGAATAATTCTTTAAGTCTGAGTTTGGCGGATATTTCAGCCAAATAACCGTAAACATATTTCGGAATCAGGATAATATCGGTACAGCAGAATTCTCTTTCTGATTTTTCTTCAAATTGCACTCCGCAGCAGCTGTATGACATTTTTGCTGCGGAAGGACTGCCGCAGCCGCAGGAAGTGGCCGGAGCTTCGCTGCATCCGCATTTTGCTTGTGCCGACTTATCAGAAAAGCGCGACTGATTTTTCAGAAAGTCTGTTTTGCTTTCAATTAAATGAGTTATGTATCCCGAAGAGAGACCGATCATTATTGATGCGATAGTCAGCGCGATTGCAAATTTCACGCTGATGATTCCGCTTAAAAGAACGAATCCGTCCGGACTCATGAGCGGAGAAGATGTTAGAAATGCCATGACCGGGCCCCATGGCAGTGCAGTTGTCAGCATGCCGATGATGACTCCCATTGTTCCGCATGCGCATAAAGGAGTGAAAGCTCCCAAAAGAACGCTTGCCCATATAGAAATTTTAGGTTTACTTAGCAGAGTTTTTTTCAGTTTTTCCTGATTGATGTAAACGTTCATGATTCCTGATATTAGAATGGCTAGAGATAGCGGAAGCCAGTTGTGTGACAGGCTTGCAGCTATTTCGCGTATTATGCCGATTGACAATTCTGAAATATAAGTTTCCATAGAGTCCTCCGTTCAAACACTGAATATCCCAGGACGGGATTGTGTTTTTTATTATTTAAAATATGAACGCGTTCATCTATGAGACGGATTAATACAGGAAAAGGACGCAGAACTGAAAAAATTATTTTCGGCAGCAGCAGCAAGCGGGATAAATGTCAGTGATGGTTCCGTGTTTATCAAATTCAAAGTGACAGCATTTCATTAGGTTTTCTTTGAGAAGAAGTTTTGCTCTTTGAACGCGCGATTTTGCCCCTGAAACGGATATCGAAAGTTTTTCAGCGAGTTCTTTATGGCTCATTCCTTCCAGTTCTGTTAATATAAGAGCTTGGGAATATTTTTCAGGAAGCGATAGTATTATTTCTCTGAGTCCGTCCGCCATTTCGTGAGCAGCTGTGTTTTCAAAGTCCTGTGCTTTATCAGGTTTCTCAAACTCTTCAGGTGAATAGGTTGAAACTTCGCAAGCACATCCTGTTGATCTTATGTAATCTGTTATTGCATTCCGGGTGATTGAAAAGATCCAGCTTTTTATTTTTGCTTCATCTTTAAGAGTGTCGATTTTGGAATGAATTTTTATGAATACATTTTGAAGAATATCTTCAGCGGCATGAACGTCTGAGATATTTTTAAGAATGAAGCGCAGCAGATAAGAGCTGAAATTATTCCAGAGTATTTCGGTTGATTGTTTCATGAATCGATTTTAGAAAAGCTTTGTTTCAGCGCAAATATTTTTTTATATCGGGATAAACAATCACATATTCTATTTCTGCGGCAGAGCCCTTGAATACATTTTTGCGTATTTCGCCGAGTTTAACGGTATCAATTGTTTTAAATTTATTTTTAGCAATCATCTGCGCGTTTAAAAGAGCCGCTTCTTTTGCGGATTCTTCCATCTGTAATCCTTCAAGACCATCTTTCGGATATCCCGCACATTTTATGAGATATTCATTCGGACTTAGCTGTTTTGCTTCAATGAGAACGGGGCGGCTCATCGATAAGTTGTCATTTTCGCGGCATGATGTAACTACTATTAGAAAAAATATTGCCGCCAGCGGGATAAATATTTTTTTATAATTCATGAATCACCTCAATCCAGACAAATAAATTTAATCTATTGTATCACATGCGCGTATAAATGTAAACCGCAATTAATCTGTGTATTCTTGCTGGTTTGACGATCATATATTCCTCAAAAAATAAAAAATATGTCAGATTAAGCTATATGCATGTTGCGGACTGCTCTCAAATGTGGAAAGCAGTCCGTATCCGGATGTTAATCCATAATTATTTTAAATTTTCCCTGGGCGAGAAATTTTTTATTTCCCCATTTGGTTTTTCTTATAACTTTGGCAAGTTGTTCTTTTTCTTCATAAGAGACATTTCCATTGATATCTGTTTTCGCAACTGTAACTTTCTTGTTTTCTCCGGTTACGGTTTCACCGAGATCATCAAAAGCAAAAACCAGTATTGTAACTTCGATCTCTTTAAGATTGTACTTGTTCTTCCATTCTCTCATTTTTTCGGGAGAAAAAATACTATCATTTCCGACTTCATCTCCTGTATGAAATTCAAAAGTTGACGGTTTATCCGGATTAAACGGATAATAGTAATATGAGAAAGGGACGCCGGTTGATTGATAATCTGGAAAATAGCGCGACCATTCAGTTCTTTCTCCATAATCATCGGGGTCTTTGTTTCTCCACGTCCAGTCTATAATTGTTCCTCCTTCATCTTCGTCAAACTTTGCCGCATCACCGCCGATACCTTTTAAAGTCATTGTGATAACACGCACATCATGCTTGAATGAAGATATTTTTTTTCCTAAGAAAGCACGGTAGTAAAAAGTGTCCCATTGTTCCATGTCGCTTAGTTTTACCGAACTAATAACTGCATTCTTATATCCTTCGTCATTATTGTAGGGTAAGACTTCCCCAACAATAACATTACCGATTCCGTTTGTAATGCGTTCGTATTTTGATTTTGCATAAGAATCCGCAGAGACTGCCAAAATCGATAAAACGAACAGAATAACTGATGTTTTAAATGCCATGTGTTTCATTTGAAATCACCATCCATAAATAGAATATAAACTCAAAAACTCCTTGAAAGCTGCTTGCGTCACGAAGTTGCTTTCGAAATAATGTCATACATAAAAGATTTCGTCGTTCAATCCCATGGGATTGAACAAAAAAATTGTCAGATTAGTTTAACTTAATTCTATTTTGTCGGTTTGCCGGAGAATTGTATGTTTTTCGATTTCATATATCTTTTTTGTGTAGGATTTGGATGCTTCTTCTCTATAATTCTATTTTTCCGCAGGGAATTATCTGTTCGGTTATTTTCTCTAATTCTGATTCTTTTGAATTATGAAATATTTATGCAGTTCTTTTTTCGAAAGAATGGATATCATGATTACATAATTCTTTTTAAAATCAGAGATTCGTTTTTCTTTCTCTACGGGCCGTTGTTCTACTGTTATATTCTTTCAATTGCCGGAAAAATGACTGAGATTAACCGGTATAAGCTGTATCACCTGCTTCCTTTTGCGGTAGTATTAGCCGGCGGAATTTGCTTTGAAGAATTTATACCATATTATATAAATGTGATTGCGGATTTTTTATTCGGAAACTTGCGGCTTCCTCATAGAGCATTACTCTATTTATATGTTTTTATGTCTGCGTCTGTATATATTGGTTTATCTTTAAGAGAAGTCATGCTGTTTTATAAACGGGCTAAAATAATACGTTCATATGAATTAAGATTAAAGCGCAATTGGCAGATCATATTTCTCTGCTATGCTTTCAATATTCTCGTTTTTTATGCTGTCTCAACTGTTATGTATCTTCTGAATTCGAGATATGCCGCTATTGCATCATTTTCATTTTGCTTCTATATCTATGTACCTGTTTTTTTTGCGGCAAATGCCGTACTTCTCAAGGGAGACTATTTCAATATTTTTCATAAATCAATTAACGAAAAGGCATTTTTTTCAAAGGAAGAAGGTAAAGATTCCAAAGACAAGTATGCGAGAAACAGACTTCCTGAAGAAATCAAAGATGATTATCTGGCGAAAATTCTTTATTTTCTTGATGTTGAAAAAGTATATCTTGATTCTGAACTTACGATGCAGTCTTTTGCGTTAAAAACAGGAATTCCGTTGTATCATATATCCCAAGTTGTAAATCTAAAGCTTGGAGTAAATTATAATACATTAATAAACAAACGCAGAATTGAGCATGCGAAGATAATTCTCGCGGATAAATCTAATCGCAGTAAAACGATTCTTCAAATTGCATTTGAATGCGGCTTCAATTCGAAAACGACTTTCAATAATCTTTTCAGAGAAGAAACTGAAGTGACGCCAACTGAATTCCGTAGAAGAGCTGAGAAAAAGTAGGCTAGATTTGCCGCCAGATTTCAATTGTAAAGCTTTGTCTTTTACTGTGATTAGTCGCGAATTTGATGCAGGCTTCAGTTTTATTTTGTAACCGGTGATTTTCTTTTTTTATACGGATGAGACTGTTTGCAGCTTTCATCTGCGTATTTCTTTCCCCATTCGCAGAGCTGTTCAAGAACAGGTAAAAGAAGTTTTGCCTGTTCGGTCAAAGTGTATTCAACCTTCGGAGGAACTTCGGCATAAACTTTTCTGTTTAATAGTCCGTCGGTTTCGAGTTCCCGAAGCTGCTGGGTGAGCATTTTCTGTGTGATTCCATGGAGTTCACGCCGGAGAGCGTTAAAACGCACAGTTCTTCCGGAAATGATCCATAGAATCATTGATTTCCATTTGCCTCCGACAAGATCAATTGTCAGTTCCATCGCACAGCGGTATTCTTTTCCTTGGAATATCATTATGAATCCTTAACATTAAACAGTATCAAAAAGTATACTATAATACTAAATGGTGCGTACTTGTCAAATAGTATAATATATGGTATTCTCGGTTATCAAGGAGCTATTCAATGAAAAAAACTGTGCACTATTTTGAAGATCTGAAAACGAATTCAACACAAGACGTCCTGTCTCTGATCCGCGAACGCGCGGCGTTGGGCGATATATCAAAAATCGTTATCGCTTCAACGACGGGCAGTACCGCATCTGCCGCGCTTGAGAAGTTGGGTGATGAATACAAGCTGGTCATTGTTCCGCATCAGTTTGATTTTTCTGAAAAGGATTCCAACCGTTTTCCGGATGAATTAACCGCGCGAATCAGAGAGAAGGGGCATTCCGTTCATTTCGGAACGATGCTGTTTCACACGGAAAAACTGTTCGGTAATAATACTCCGGCGGTTGCTGCTGATTTTTTGCGGACATTCGGCGAAGGGACGAAAGTCTGTGTTGAAATTACTTTGATGTCGTGCGACGCAGGGCTTGTTTCTCAAAATGAACTTATTATTGCCGCCGCCGGAACCGGAAGAGGACTCGATACCGCACTTGTTTTATCTCCGGGATCATCCCGTAATCTGAGCCGGTTGAAAATATCGGAGATTATCTGCAAGCCTCATTTTGGAATTGATTTGAAGCCGCATACATGATTTAACTTTCTACAGGCAAAAGGCAGTCCCTGAAAAACATATTGACTAAATCTCAAAATGTAATACAATGTGTAATACGAGGTTTTTATGCTTTCAATCCGTTTGCCTGAAGATATTGAAGCTAAAATTGAACAAATTGCTGATAATGAAAATCTTTCAAAAACTGAAGTCGTTAAAAGCGCAATTGAATTGTATTTTAAGAAATATGAAGAAACTACGAATCCGTTTGAGCTGGGTAAAGATTTGTTCGGCAAACACGGCAGCGGAAAGGGCAATTTGTCCAAAGATTACAAAAATATTTTGAAGGATAAACTGCGTGCGAAACATTCTCATTGATGCAGGTCCGTTAATTGCATTATTTGATAAAGACGATAAGTTTCATGATATTGCTATTAATTTTCTTCAAAAATATAAAGGTCATTTGCATACAACGTGGCCTGTGATTACCGAAACCGCGCATATATTAGGTTTCAATTCAAAAGTTCAGATTCTATTCTTAGAATGGCTTAAACGGGATGCTCTAAATATTGTAAATTTAGAAAAAATTCATCTCGAACGGATTATTGAGCTGACTGACAAATATTCAGATTTGCCGATGGATCTTGCTGATAGTTCTTTGGTAGTAGTCGCCGAGATGACAGGTATCAAAGAAATAGCAACAATAGATAGTGATTATTATGTATATCGGCTCAAAGGTAATAAAGCGCTGAAGAATGTCTTGTTAGAGAAATGAGAATAAATAAAGAGATTTATCCTAATTCTAATTATGGTTACAATAGTCTATTCAGCGTTTTATCTTATTTTAGGAAATCCAGTTGGGTTTCCAAATTTAATTATTACGGTTAAATAAGTTGGTATAGTATTTTTAATATTTTGCCGGGATGTATAAATATTGTTTTTATTGGTGGATTGGTTTTCCTGATCGATTCAAAATATTAAAAGGATGAAAGAAATAATTTTATTGGTGGAATAAATTACACAGTCAGCGGGCCTATGAATCTAACCAACTATTACAAAACTACAGGCGGAGCATTTTCTACATGGGCACAGGGAAGTTTTGTTCCGTCATATTTCTTTGGTGCTCCAATGACTGCAGGAACAGCAGCAACATTTAAGTATATGGATTCCAGAAAGAGGAGCAAGTGACATGGATCAAGAAATAAAATATTATACGCCGAAAAAAGAAAAAGATGGCAAAAAATTGACAATGGTCGTTGTCTTTGCGTTTGCTGTGGTTTCATTGTATGTAGTTGTTGGTTTTTTGCATCAAGTAATAACTGAGTTTGATGATGTCTGGAGTCGTGCTTGGTACGAAAAGATATTTGGAATTTCTGGTATTCTTATGTTAGCATTGGGAGCCTACAGTTGGATCAGGCAGATTGTAGAGTTGTGGATAAACGCATACACGGTAGAACTTACGGAAGAAAAGATAATAGGTTATACGGCATGGAATAAGAGAAAAGAATTAAGGTATGAAGAGATAGAGACAATAGAGAAAGAAAAGTTCATGTTTCATAGTATGAATTTAAAAGATGCTGGCGGAAAGACCCGGATGACAATACATTTGGGAATAAACGGGTACGGCAAGTGCGTAGAAGAAATAAGAAGGCGATCAAAGAATGTAAAGAAAGTTGATTATCGTGGAGTAGACAAGAAGGCCAAAATATGGCTGGATGAACACAAGAGAGAATAAAGTAAATGATATTATAAGATGAGCGATAATGAAGAATTCTAAAGTTCGCAAAGCATTCAGTAAAAGATATGTAAGAGAACAAAAAATCAAAATTTGCCGAAGGCAAATTTATCCCTAGTCGGAGCGCAGGGGTTTTGTCTGAGCCGAATCCGCCGTGTTTACATAGGCGGTTCGGCGAGTTCTGCGCGACAAGAGCCGCGCGGCGACTGAGCGACGTACTTTTCTTTCGCCGATTTCTTTTGTTACGCAGACAAAAGAAATCGGCAAAAACGCAGTCATTCAGAACCGTCTCGCAGGGTGAGCGCAAAAACCGTCATAGTGCCATTTATCCCTGTATCCGGCTGTTCCGAATTCCCAGTAAATGTAGCGCGCTATTGCCGGATTCGACATGTCCTCGGAAGATGTCCAGATATTAAGATTGTCAGGACACGTTCCTTTCGCGTTTTTATAGATTTCCTTGGACTCGTTCAGAGACGGGAGATACCAATCGTCGAACGTGTTACCTTTAAATGTGACGGAGAAGTTTGCGCATAAATCTCCCGCGCCGGCAGTATTACCATTGAGAACCATCAGTGCCGTATTGGATTTCCCCGCACCGATTCCTTCAGCAGTACCGATGGAACTGGATTGAGCGGTTCCGGTTGCCCAAGAGCATTGCGACAATACGCCCTGATATGATTCCATATAGCGCCATCTGCTGTCATCATAACCGTCGGTCTGATACGATGATGCGATATGGAAAATGACGCCGCCGCCCGGACCGGTATCGCCGATTACGAACTCCTTCCAAACCGGAAACAGATCGACATTAGAGACAATGCTGTACGTTGCGTTAAGCGCAGTGGTCGCGCCGGGGAAGAAGTTCCATCCGATGCAGCGGTAGGACGCGCCGTCGCTGTCTATTTTGAATATATTGTCACACGCGTAAGACGCGGGATTGAAAGTCGTGAACGCCGTATGGGTGAATGAAGACGGCACACTGCCGAGATTGACTCCGTCCGAATCGAATTTAACCACGCATGTTTTGAGAGTCCATTTCGCGTATAGAGTTATATTCGACGCGGGAATGGTATACGAACCGCCCGCCGTATAATTCGTGCCGCTCCCGTTTGCCGCTGTATTCCACCCGCTGAAATTGTATCCTGTGCGGGTCAATGACGTTGTAGGCAGAGTGATTGGCTTATTGTAGTTTCCCGTTATTGCCGAAGGAACGGTCCCAGTTCCGCTGTTCGCGTCAAAGGTGACGGTGTATGAATTGATGCTCCACTGCGCATACAGGATCACATCGTCCGCGGGCATGGAGAATACGGATCCTCCTTCACGCGCAGAGCCCGTTCCGTCGGATGAGGTATTCCATCCGGTGAACGAATATCCTGTTCTGGTAGGTGTAATCGCAGTTACTGTTACGGGCTTACCCGCGGCGTAACTAATGCTCACGGGAGCGGACGAAAACGAACCGCCGTTAGCATTATAACTGACCGCGTATGTTGCAGTGGTGGTGAAAGAGAACACGCTCAGCGGATTAGAAATGAGAGTGTTTCCCGCGAGGTCTTTGATCCCGCTCACCGTCGCGGTGTACTGAGTATTCAGCGCGAGTCCGCTCACCGAATAGCGTGCGGTTTTCGACGCGCCGTCGAATGACAGATATGACACGGTTCCCTCCGGGGTACCCGTAGACTTTTTCACTGTGAGCGCTGAAGCGAGAGAGGACGCGTCGATTGTTGATTCCGATAACACGATATTTATTTCAGGAGACGATGGAATATTTATCTCTCCATTCGTCGGTGAAGTTCCTGTTACTGCCGGCGGGGTATTGTCAACCGTCACGGATGTTTTGCCGACCGAATAGTAATTATTGTCGTCCTTGAAAAGCAGCCAGATCTTCTTCACTCCGTCGCCTGCTGAAAGTGTAAATTTCACTGCGCCCGCATCAATACCGCCGATATATTCATTGCCGGCGAGATTAAGAGTGATCACGCTTCCGGCGGCAGCGTACTTTGAAAGGGAGGTCATGCTCGCCGCGGGGTTTGTGATATCAGCGGATGACTCGACCACCTGATACCAGCCCGTCGCGGTCGAAGTAAACGTACAGCGTGTCATCGTATCCTTTCTCACATACGCGCTCTCGGGATTGTTCATTGTCACCGTCGCGCCGAGCTTTCCCGTTCCGACCGTAATCGAAACGCCAACGCTCGCGTCCTTGTCATCGCTGACTGTCATCCGCAGAGAAACTGGTATCCCCGCTTGGACATTCTCCACTGAGAAATACACAGAGCATCCGTCCGGAGAGACTGAAGGAAGTGTGGTGCTGCCGTTCGGTGAGCTGAATGTATAAGTCAACGGAGCTCTTTCCGGATCAAGGGCCTTGACGACACAATACGCCTTGAGACCTATTGTCACAGAATTCTTATCGATCGGATTTCCGTTTGAATCGGTGAGTATGACATTCTCGATAATTGGAGCTTTGTTCGGTACGAAATCCTGAGCATTTCCGATCGTTTCTCCGCAGGAAGCGAGTGCGACAGACGCGGTCAAAAGTATAAGTGGCAGGATAACGCTTTTTTTCATGGAAGACAACCCCTGTATCATTCTTTCTATATGTATAACTATAATAGTCCTAGTACAGGTTATATATAGCCTGATCAGGCTGAAATTTCGACCGGATTTATAATTCCGGTCATTTTTTCATTCCTCCGGAAAACAGCAATTTGAAGGAAGCTGCTTTGGTTTAATAGTTGCAGAAAAACGGCGTAACCCCTGATATGAATACATCTATGTCAGCGACGATTCTTTCTTATACACAATTCTGCTCGGGAATCATTCTCCTGCTTTTCGCGCTCATTCAGCTTGTGTACAGAAGCAAAAGCGCGATTAACTATGTCCTTTCGGCCATATTTTTCTGCATAGCTTTCACCGTCATCTATCTCTGGCTCCTGCGTTCGGGAGTGATATTGCATTGTCCCGCTTTAATCTACCATGATTTAACCGTGACATTCGCCATCGGCCCTCTGCTGCTGTTTTACATGCGGTTGATCCTCGGAACGGACACTCCTTCTGCCCGGATCATTATCCTCAACTTTATTCCGGCGGCGGTTTCGCTGGTGACGGTCATTCTCATAAATGTCTTCAGCAGTGATGCGCCGGCACACGCGGTATCCGGATCGTTCATCCCGGACTACTCTCGTAATATCGTCATCTGGTGGGGAGACAAACTGTCGAATGCCGGCATGCTGATTTACTTTTCATTATCTATTCACGCGATCAGAAAATATCTGCGCGCGAAAAGCGTGTCGGCGAATCTGGAGCTTTACTTTCTTTTCTTATACATGTTCGCCGTCATCGGCATGGCGGGAGCAATGTTCGTCTCGACGATAATATCCAGCGACGCACTGCTCTCATTCTCGGTGACCGCGCTCGCCATCCTCGGAGTACTCTATATCGTAGTAAGTTTCAGATATCCGGGATTTACCCAGAAAGCGATCCGCGAAGCGCGGGTGATGCGGATCAGAAAGATGATCGAAGACGAGAACGGGGATGATGATGCGGCAGTACTCCGCGAATTCGAAACTCTCTTACATGAAAGCAGGATTTATACGGAAGAGAAGCTCTCCCTCAATGACGCGAGCTGCATGCTCGGGGTAACACCCCATCAGCTTTCACGCATCATCAACGACATGACTGGAATGAACTTCCGCAACTATCTTAACACCTTCCGGGTAAGAGAGGCTCAAGCCCAACTGATAGAAAACCCCGGTATGTCGGTCATCGAGATTGCGTTCGCAACAGGATTCAATTCAAAGTCATCATTCAACAGCGCGTTCCTCAAAACAACGGGAGTCTCTCCGAGGGATTACCGGGCTAAAATGAAAGCGGCTGATAACTGATCACCGGAATTACTTTCATCCGGCATGAAGAACATCGGAAAGCATTTAGCCAGAAGGTCTATTTTTTGTAATTGGTTAGATTTCCGATTCTTTTTCTTTCAGTCATGGGAAGCTTTTGTGAATGGTTGTTATATGATTTTATGATATTTCCATACAGATTTATTTGATAGTTCCTATTTGGCAATTGGCTCTGTTGAGCGACATTGGCAAGAATGATATAGTGATGGTAGTTTCAGATGGGATCCTGCGCATGGGAAAGAAGGAGCAAATCGAGACTTAAGAGAAACATGGTATATAATAATAAAACCCAAAAAGGAGAATTAGTAATGAAAAGAATAGTAATTTCTGTTTGTTTAGGTTTGTTAGTATTTGTGACGTGCGGTAATGCTAAATCAAAACCAAAACAAACAGATTATATTTGGGGAGAA
>JAKPJF010000107.1 GCA_029554345.1 Spirochaetota bacterium
AAGGAGGATTATTATGACAGGAAGAGTTTTTAATTTTTCAGCAGGACCATCGGTACTACCGGAATCCGTTCTCAAACAGGCAGCAGAGGAAATGCTCAACTATAAGGGCACTGGGATGTCCGTTATGGAGATGACTCACCGCGGAAAGGTGTTCGAAGAAATAATAGCGGATGCTGAAGCATCACTCAGAAGGCTCATGAAAATTCCTTCTAACTACAAGGTTCTTTTTCTTCAGGGCGGAGCTCATCTTCAGTTTTCTATGATTCCTTTGAATCTTTTCAAAAACACAAAGCGAGCGGATTTTGTTCATACAGGCGCGTGGTCAAAAAAAGCAATCGGCGAAGCAAAACGCTACGGAACAATTAATGTAGTTGCTTCAAGCGAAGATAAAAACTTCAACTATATTCCGAAAATTGATCCGGCTAAGTTCGACAAGGATGCCGATTATTTTCACATCACAACAAACAATACAATTTTCGGAACACGCATCAGAAACAGCGAAATTCCTGATACCGGAAATGTTCCTCTTGTTGCGGACATGTCTTCTAATATTCTTTCTGAAGAATACGATATCAGCAAGTTCGGTCTGATTTATGCCGGCGCTCAGAAAAACATGGGTCCTGCAGGTCTTACGGTAGTTATAATCCGCGAAGATCTTATCGGTCACGCGATGGATTTTACTCCGACTATGCTCAACTATAAAACACACGCGGATGAAAATTCTCTTTATAACACTCCGCCTACATACGCGATTTATATTGCAATGCTTGTTTTCAAATGGTTAGAATCTGTCGGCGGTGTTGCTGCTATGCAGAAGATAAATGAAGACAAAGCAAAGATGATTTATGATTTCCTTGATTCTTCTGCGATGTTTAAGGGAACTGTTGAAAAGGCAAACCGTTCAATCATGAACATTCCTTTTGTTACAGGAAACGAAGAACTTGACGCTAAATTCATAAAAGAAGCAACTGCGGCAGGTCTTTCAAGCTTGAAAGGACACAGAAGTGTCGGCGGAATGAGAGCTTCTATTTACAATGCCTTCCCTGTAGAAGGTGTTAAACAGCTTGTCGAATTTATGAAAAAATTCGAAGCCGCCAACAAATAAGGAGGAAACATGTATAAAATTCAGACATTAAATAAAATATCAGCGATCGGACTGGATAAATTTCCGCGCAATAATTATGAAATAGCATCGGAATTTCAGAACCCTGATGCGGTAATCGTCCGTTCTTTCGGAATGCTTGAAATGGATATTCCGGCAAGCGTAAAATCTATTGCGCGCGCCGGAGCAGGCGTTAATAATATTCCTATTCCTAAATGCACAGAGAAGGGAATAGTTGTATTTAATACGCCGGGTGCGAACGCGAACGCTGTAAAAGAGCTTGTTTTCGCCGGAATGTTTCTTTCAGCGAGAAATCTTTTTGATTCGATGAAATGGACTGAATCCGTCAAAGGAAAGGGCGACGAAGTTCCCAAGCTTGTTGAAAAAGAAAAAAGCAAGTTTGCAGGAAGCGAAATCAGAGGCAAAACTCTCGGCGTAATCGGACTCGGTGCGATCGGCGTAATGGTCGCGAACGATGCGATTGCAATGGGAATGAATGTAATCGGATTTGATCCGTATATATCAGTGGACAATGCATGGGGACTTGATTCAAAGGTTCACAAGGCGATAAGTCTTGATCATCTTTTGTCTGAAAGCGATTATATAACCGTTCATGTTCCTTTATCTGACGGAACTCGCGGAATGTTCAATGCTGAAAAATTCAAACTCGTCAAAGACGGAGCTGTTCTATTGAATTTCTCACGCGGCGGACTCATCAATAACGCCGATCTTAAAGCGGCTATTGAATCAGGCAAAATTAAATGCCATGTAACTGATTTTCCTGAAGAGGAGCTTATCGGTTCAAAAGGAATAATCTGCCTGCCTCATCTCGGCGCTTCTACCGAAGAAGCTGAAGATAACTGCGCGGTAATGGCGGTTAAACAGACCAAGGATTTCCTTGAAACCGGAAATATCAAAAATTCGGTAAATTTTCCTGATTGTGATCTTCCTTTCAGCAA
>JAKPJF010000198.1 GCA_029554345.1 Spirochaetota bacterium
CCATCAGTCATAATATTACATAGACCTCTAGTTACAACAATTACTCCTCCCGGCATAGCGTAAGCATTTGGAGTAAGATCTTCTAAAACAAAAACTTCATAATCAAATTTTTTCTTTTTTTTAACTGCCAATATCCTCATAATATTATTAATTCTATTGTAAGAAATATTTTTTTTTCCGGAACTAAATCTTTCTTTTAAAGCTTCTCCATACTCTTTTTCTTCCAAATTATCCACAGGTACAGACTTAACAAGTATACCAGTTAAAGACTCTGCCGAAGCTCCCATTAATCTGAAAAATGCTGAAGAAGAAAATTCTTTTTTAGAATCTATCTGCTGATAATAAAGATTAATTATCAATAACAGAAGTAATGCTATAGAAATCGGTACAAAAATAATTTTAATTTTCATTACTATATACTTTCTTCTTATAAATAATATTTATTAATATCAAAAGAATCCCAGACATAAAGAATACAGCAGATTTAATTATTAGATTCTGCTCTTTTAAATCAACAAAAATCATTCTTAAAACACAAAATAAGATAAATGAAACTGAAATCATTCTTAATACTTTATCTTTATGAATAACTCCTACTATATATATTATGAAAGACTCTATCAGCCATAGAAATGAATGAAAAGATTGATCAAAAGAAGTATTTATATATAAAGCAATACACAAAAATAACAAATAATACAAATATCTGTCATATTTTAATTGAATTTGGTTCTTAATATTGTTAATAATTCCCGTTTTACTCGATAAATCAGAATTCTCCAAGTATTTATTCTGTCTTATAATGATTATAAATACACACTGAAGAGATATCGCAATTATTCCTAAAAACCATCCCTGCTTAATAAAACTTGCATCAACAGAAACTTTTGTTCCTAAATAAAATGCAGTTTGAATCATTGATGCCAAACAAAAAAATACTGAATATACTTTTAATCTCCATGGATTTCCGTTTATATATTTACCGCAAAAAAATATTAAAAATGAAATTATTACCCATATTGGAGAA
Source organism: Spirochaetota bacterium (assembly GCA_029554345.1). Classification (GTDB taxonomy): domain Bacteria; phylum Spirochaetota; class UBA4802; order UBA4802; family JAFGJZ01; genus JAKJGA01. Next base: position 1,028 of record JAKPJF010000198.1, read on the forward strand.
TGATATATTCTTTGAATTTGAGATTTTACTGCTAATATAATCAGTAAAACAAGAAGTTCTACATTGAAATTATATAGTTTTTCAATTATAATGTTTGATATTCTTCTTTGTGATAAACAATAATACAAAAAAACTAATATTGCCGCAATTTCAATAAATAATCTTACCTGAAAATGTAATCCTTTAATATCAAAATATTTTTCAGAATTTAAAATTACCGCTACATGAAAAACAATAAACAAACAACTTAAAAAGAATCCCCATAAGTAAAAATTATTTTTTAATCTAAACAACATTTTTACTTTAGTTGATGAAAATAAATCTCCGACTTCAAAAGAAATTAATGATAATAATAAATAAATAACTCCTGGGAGTGGTGCAGAAACCGGAAAAAGTAATTTATAACAAAACCAGATAACAGAACTAAACATCGTAAACATTGAAACAAAACGGCAAAAAGGATCATTATTTTCAGAATAATAAAAAAGATTAATTAAAGGGATAATAAAAAAAGGAAGAAAATGATATAAAGAACTTATAATAGTCTGAGATGCTTCAAAATGAAGAAATCCATTAATACAATACACAAAAACTGATATTATTTGTCCATATTTCAATGAAGCTTTTCTTAATCCAAAACTTATAATTGTTGATAATATTAAAAATACTCCCCAAAGAAGATAATTATGAAAAGTAAAGGCAGTAGAAACAACCAATGCAGAAAATATTATTGAAGGCAAAATTCCTGAAATAAACCATACTTTATTATTTATTTCTTTAACTTTCGTATAGTTTGATCTAAAAACAATAAATAATATTCCAGAAACAACAGCAATTATCCCATATTTTACTAATTCGGAATTATTTGTAAAAGCATTCCCTCTTATTAAGTAAATAAGACCTGCTATTAATATGATTTGAATAATTGAAATTACATTAAATAGAATTCTATCCTTAATTTCTATTGATAACATTATGTATAAAAAAATAATAGAGAAACATACTATTAAACCATTACTGATATTGAAATCTTTTAGAGAATATAAAGCGTAAAGAATCATAACAATTATCGCAATTATATTAGCAGTTTTAATATATTGATAAATTGATATAATACCTTTCTTAGTTATGAAATATAAGATAAAGGCTGAACCGAATAATAATAATTCTTTAATTTCAATATTGATTGAGTATTGATATATTGTTATGAAAAATAAAGAAATATTTAATAGGTATAAAACATAAGAAAATTTAGAACTTGTTTCATTTAATTTTTTTTTGAAGATGTAAAAGAATAATGGAAATAAAGAAATAACCACGCTTGAGACAATACCTACATTATTACTTAATGAAAGATAGTAAACTGAATTAAATGAAATATATAATTGATAGGCGAAATAAATAAATGATATATAATATATCGAGAATAAATTATTTCTTTTTAAGTAAATTATCGCAGCCGTAAAAGAAAATATTGCAGATATAACAAAAATGCAATTTATCTGATTTAAAAATGATAAAGCGAATAATGTTAATAATAAGTGTACTTTATCCCAGTTTTTTTCACTTTTTACATAAGCTATTATTACATTAGCACTAACAGAAAACAATGAAACTATAATTAAATGCAATTCATTGTCTGTCCAATGAAGCAGTTGAAATCGAGATGAACCAACTGCAGAAAACAATAACATCGCTCCGGATAAAGTTTTTAATATTATTGCTATATTTGTATTTCTATATCTTTGAAGAATAAAACCTGCAATCAACAGCGATATAGAAAATATATTCAATATAATAAATCTAATGATTGGAGAAATCTGAGAGAAAGCATAACCTGCAAAAAACAATAACCCGATAGAAAGAAAAAATAATCCGATAAAGTTTGTTATATTTCTAAAATACTTTTTTTCAGCTTTTAATATTACATCTTTATAGTTTTTTTTTTGTTCTTCCTTTATTGAATTAATAGAATTTTTTTTTATACTTTCTTTTTTCTTTATAAAAGATTTATCGAATGTGAATTTTTTTTCCAAAAGCCTTTCTATTCTAATAAAAAGAAAAGCTGAAACAAGGAGAGAGGTTAAAGAAAGAAAAATACTCAGAAATAGTAAAAAGTATTCCATTTACGCACCATATTATAAGGCTCTTTGTACAAAGAGCCTTATGATTTAGAATCTATTTTCTATTCTTTATTATCAGCTTCTGAATGCTCCGGAAAAACCAAAGCCGCAACAATATAAAGAATTGCTGCAATAGCCAGAACAAAATTAAATCCGGCGATCTGAGACAAAATTTTAGCACTAACTGATGATATTACTGAAAATGCTCCATTAATACTCCATGCCCATGGAACAAAAGCGGATTTTTTTCCCTTTAGCTGACCAAGACCTAAAGGAAAAAAGAAACCGAGAAAAATAGCTACTGGAGCTGAAATAACCAAAGAAATTACTATACGTAAAGGAAATGAAGCAAAACTAAAAAAATGAATTAGTGAAGGAAGAATAAATATAATAAACAAAACTCCAAGAACAGTAAAAAAAGAAGCAAATCTAACACATCGCTTCGGATTATTAACAAATTTTTCTGAAAAGTAAGAACCTACTCCAGCATAAATCAATATACTTGAAAGTACTATCGAGAAAGAATAAATTATATCACCGAGAAACAACGCTAATTTCTGAATTAGAATCATTTCGATAAATAAAAATCCCAGACCGAGACACATGAAATATGTTCCGCTTTTTAAGTAAAATTTCGGTGATAAATGAAAATGTTTTTTTCTTTTGATAATAAATTTTGCTGCAAAAGGTATAAGAACAACGATCAAAGCTGAAACTAAAACATTGAAAAAGTTAGAAAATAATATTAAAGATCCAATTTCCTGTTGAGGAAGCCCTCCCAATTCATAAGTAGAAATTGCTTTATTAAGTTTTGAAGGCTTTAATAGAGCGTAGAAATAAGGACAATTATCTCTTGCCGGCTGAAAATCAAAAATACAATTATCAAGTTTCTCTGTTCCGTTAATTATACCGCCGACTAAAGAAAATAGCTGATCATCTTTCATCTTTAATACAGGAGCAATATCCATTGGATCTGTATCATCATTTTCTTTAATTTTAATATACTGCGATATATTATATATTGCGCCATCTCCGGTAATTCCAGGATAATATAACAAATCAAAGGCCAAATCCGATGAAAATTTGTTTAAAGAAGCAATTTCTGATTTCTCAAATTCTCCTTTTTTAACCAATATAAGCATTTTAAAAAGACTTTTGATTACAATAATTCTGTTATTTGGATTTTCTCCATTCTCAGAAATATAATCTCGAACTGTTTTAACAAGTCTCAAAGCATAAAAGAAATTTTCAGAAACATCTATCCCGACAGATAGAATTCCTTTATCTTTTAAAAGATTATCATAATCTTTTAAAGCTTCAACTGTCAGCAGATAATTTTCTTCCTGACGGGAAGAAACAGCATAATCAGAAATTTCTACAAGATCATATTTTTTCTTTTCTCTTAAAGCAAAAGTTCTTCCGTCATTTATTATAATAGTCTGCTCTTTTCTATTAAGAAGATTTCCGTTCATTTCTGAAAATTTATCTTTCAGAAGTGAAATCATAAATGGATTCGGTTCAACTATTGTTAGATTTTTTGCACCCAATTCATAAGCCTTAAAGACATTAAATCCTCCACCGCAGCCGATTAAAAGAGTTTCTGGATTTTTCTTTAATAGATACTGTGCGTTGTATAAACTATAATGAGCAAATCTGGTGTCATCAGATTTTACAAAAAGCCCGTCAGCTCTGTTCCCGTCTATATATATACCTGGATAAATATCAGGCAATATTCCGTCCGGAACATATGTCGCAAATTCCTGAGAAAGCGGAAGATTACATTTTTCAGTCAGATTTGAATTTACTTCAATCATTCCAACCGGAGAATAAATTGGATTATTTAATAACGGCTTATTTCCAGCAACAAGTTTTATCTGGCTTGCCGGTTTATAAATATGATAATCTGATTTATCAAATAGTACGAATGCTGATATTGAGCACAAAACCAAAACTAAACAAACAGCAGTTTGTTTCTTTCCAATTTCTGAATTCTTTAATGTTAGAAAAGTCGCAATCAATGCAAGAATGAAAACATAAACAACCAAATAGAAAGGATTCAGAATATACATTACAAATATTACGGATAATGCGCCTAAACCTGCACCGAATAGATCAAAGAAATATATTTTACCGATCTTCTCATGGTGAACAATGAAAGAAAGTCCTGTATAAAGACCGCCAAAAAAGAATGGTACAAAAAACACCGCAAAATATTTTGCAAGATTTACGACCTCTCCCGGAATTGTTGAGGGATTCAGCATTTTATTCGGATTAAACTGAATATACGACGCAGCTAAAAACGAAAGAGAAAGAGATATAAGGTATAATATTGCTATATAAGAAATTTTCTTTCTGGTCTCATGATGGAAAAAGTCCTTAAAAATAGTAAGAACTGTACCGCTAACACCGAATCCCATCAAAGCTATACTTATTACCATTGCTCCGAAAGACTGCCATGAAGCTGCGGAAAAAAACCGCAGCATAGCTACTTCAAGAGAGATGGTAGAAGCACATATAAAAAAGAGAGACCAGAAATAATTTTTCTTAATCATTTGTTATCCTTTTTCCCCTCATTAGCACCAAGCATAGGAATGAACAAAGTACTTGCCAGAAGTCTCTGTGAAACAACTTTTCCAGTTTCAGGATCTTTCCACACTTTAAGCATCTGCTGATTTCTTGACCATGCCGGGCCTACTGGAATAACCATTCTTCCGGTAGTTTTAAGCTGTTTAATCAATTCAGGCGGAATATGATTTGCCTGACAGGTTACAATTATTATGTCGAATGGACCTTTTTCTTCCCAACCATAATATCCGTCACCGATTTTTGTTTCAATATTGTCGTAGCCGACTGCTTTTAAAGTATGATTCACTCTTTCAGCAAGCTTTTCTCTAATTTCTATGGAATAAACTTTTTTTACAAGACGTGATAATATTGCCGCCTGAATTCCTGAACCTGTACCGATTTCAAGTGCTACTTCGTCTTTTTTCGGATTAAGATTCGCAGTCATAAACCCCTGAATACTAGGTGCTGACATCGTAGAACCCCAACCTAAATCAAGAATTACATTGAAATCGTTTGTCTGCATCATTCTGCTTTCATTTTTCTCATAATTATATGCAAAGAAAGGTCGAGGAACAATTGACATCGCCTCAATTAGTTCTGGCGTTGCATATTTTCTGGTTTTTAATGTTGAAATTACAGTTTCATTATAATTTTTAATCGCAGTTTCCCAATCTTCCTTGGTGCATTCGAAATTTCTTATATTATTCGCTTTATCACTTTCTATAAGTTTGCTAATCTGTTCCCAAGTAAACTGTGATTTTCCGTCATTCTTTGAAGAATCAGATACGGAACTTGTATTATCTTTTATTTCCTCTTTTGAATCTGAACTGTTGTTTCCGCAGGAAATAAAGAACAGAAGAAGTAATGCAGTAAAAAATCTCATTAACATATATTTCATCCTCGTGGTTCAAAAATCATTTCAAATCATTAATTGTCAATTTCAAAATACTATTTAATATACAAGGAGTTATTTATCTTTGATGTTTTTAGCAAATAAAGTTTTATTCTCAAACAAATCATTATTTTTTATTATTTTTGCTATAATAGCTAATTCATCTTTTAAAGAATCCGCTCCGGAATAATCTGCTAATGACAGAATCCAGTGTCTTCCGTAAAAAGGATCCTTGAAATAGATAACTTCAGAATACCATCCGTTTCCAAATCCGGGTTTATTATAAAATACAAAATCCTTTCCGAATTCTTCCTTAAATATTTTTACCGTTTCATTGAATGAGAGTTTATCTTCAGACAGAGCATTCGTAAGAATATTTCTATAATCTTCATTTATATTATAGCACTCATATTGAGACAAATCATTCTGAAAAATAAATCTATGCATGCATTCTCCGACATCATAAAGACTCGTTTGAGAATATCTTTTTCTATTAACTTTAAGACTTGAGTAAGTTACCTTTTTTCTGACATAATATTTCTTATCTCTTTGTACATAAACAGGAATCATTTCCGTGAAAGAAACTGGAGCCCTCATTCTTCTTTTCCATTTACTAAGACCATATGCTTTAAAAAGCATTGTCTCTCTGAAACCGTTTTCATTCCATAAGAAATTTCTGTTCAAATAATCAAATCCTGAAAATTGAACCAAAAAATTATAAGAAATATTATCGCTATTAATAATGGATTCATTTATCAGATTTTCTAGAGTATCAGAATATGTTCTTTTTTTAATTCTAAAGTATAATCTTTCTTTAGGGGAAATTTTTAAAGTTTGTGCTTTTTTTAAAGCGGCAACTGAAGCAAACAATTTTACCGTAGAAGCCGGCCAGTATGAAGTATCACTGGCTGTTCCTTTATAATCAAAACGGTATTCTTTTTCAATATGTGAATTTTCCCCAGATTCAGCACAAATTATATATGCTTTAAATTTAGGACTTTCTTCATAACCGTATTTTAACATTATTTCGGAAAGAATATCTGACTGAATTAAATTAAGATTTTCTTTATTTATTTTTTCGATACCAGTCAGGCTTGGATAAAGAATTCCGGAAATAAGTAATATTGATAAAAATAAAAAACTTTTTTTCATAATACTAATTTATCGGTTATATCTTCATTTTATTACAGAATAAAACAGAATGAATTTTTCTGTTTTATTCTGTAATTTTATTATTCTTCTGGCATTTCTTCATTTACTATCGCAAAATCAGAAACAGTATCATTGTCTTTTGTATGTAAAATTCTAACACCTACAGCAGGTCGGCCCTGCAAAGGAATATCCTTTGCAATCAGGCGGATAGTCATTCCTTCTTTTGACATAATGATAAGTTCATCATCATCAAAAACAGAACTAATTGCCGCTGCATTTCCGTTTTTATCGCTCGGTTTTAGAAAAGTCATTCCTTTTCCGCCGCGTCCCTTTGTCTGAAAGTTCTTATATTCTATTCTTTTTCCAAATCCTTTTTCACTTATCACAAATAGTGTTGATTCTGGTTTTACAGTATCAACACCTATTATCTGATCATCTTCCTCAAGACGCATTCCTATAATTCCGGCAGCACCTCTTCCCATTGGGCGCATTTTAGAAAGATTTGTTCTAAGAAGACTTCCGTATTTTGAACCGATTACAATATCATCATTTGTAGTACATTCAACGACATTAACAAGTTCATCTTCTTTTTTCAAACCAATCGCTATTATACCGTTCTTTTTAACATTTTTGAATTCTGACACAGTTATCTTTTTCAAAATACCCTGCTTTGTCGCCATACACATATATTTTTCGGCATCAAAATCTTCAACAGGACAAATAGCAGTTATATTTTCGCCGGTTGCCAGATTTATTAAACCTTTAAGAGATTTTCCTCTTGTGGTTTTTGAAGCCTGCGGAACTTCATGAGTTTTCATGGCAAAAACTTTTCCTTTATTTGAAAAAAGAAGCATAGTATCATGCATCGCTGTTATTTTCATCAACTTAACAAAATCTTCTTTTTTTGATGAACTCATTCCGGAAACGCCTTTTCCGCCGCGTCGCTGTTTCTTAAAAGAATCCAGCGGCAGACGTCGTATGAATCCGTCATTTGTAATTGAAACCATTACATCTTCATCTGCTATTAAATCTGTTAAATCGAAATCTGTTGAAACTTCTCCTGTTATAGTAATCTCTGTCCTTCTTTTTGAAGGATATTTATCTTTAATATCAATCAATTCTTTCTTAACTATTCCGAGAACCTTTTTATCACTTGCAAGTATCGATTTCAATTCTGCGATCAATTTATGAAGCTCTCTTAATTCTTCTTCAATTTTCTTAATCTCAAGGCTTGTTAATCTCTGAAGACGCATATCAAGAATAGCTTTTGATTGACGTTCGGAAAGCTTAAATCTTTTTTGAAGTTTATTATCAGCTTCATCTACTGTCTTTGATCCTCTAATAATTGCAATGACTTCATCGATATTATCAAGAGCAATCTTCAGGCCTTCTAATATGTGAGCTCTTTCTTCTGCTTTACGTAGTTCATACTGTGTTCTTTTATACACTACTTCTTTTCTATGCAGTATATAGTTTGAAAGAATTCCTTTCAGATCCAGAACTTTTGGTTCATTATTTACAAGAGCAAGCTGAATAATCCCAAACGAAGACTGAAGAGCTGTATGCTTATAGAGAAGATTCAAAATAATATTTGAAGAAGCATCTCTTTTTATTCCAATTACAATTCGCATTCCGGTTCTGTCAGATTCGTCGCGAAGCTCACCTATTCCTTCAATAACTTTAGAATTTACAAGATCTGCTATTTTAGCAATTAACTGTGCTTTATTTACCTGATACGGAATTTCAGAAACAATTATATACTCTTTTCCTTTTTTATCTTCTTCTATTTCCAGTTTTGCTCTTACGGTAATACTTCCTCTACCGGTAAGAAAAGCCTTATGAATTCCTTCTGTTCCGATTATTATGCCGCCTGTCGGAAAATCAGGACCTTTAACATATTTAATAAGAGCCTTTGAAGAAAGTTCCGGTTCATCTATCAAAGCTGTACAGGCATCTATAACTTCATGAAGATTATGAGGAGGAATGTTTGTTGCCATACCGACAGCAATTCCTGAAGAACCGTTAACAAGAAGGTTCGGAAATGACGCAGGAAGAACAGTAGGTTCTCTTCTTGTTCCGTCAAAGTTATCCACAAGATCAACAGTTTCCTTGTCGATATCTTTTAGTAATTCTTCTGCAACTTTTTCAAGACGCGCTTCTGTATATCTGTATGCTGCAGCAGGGTCTCCGTCAACCGACCCGAAATTTCCCTGACCGTCAATCAAAGGAACATTCATGGAAAAATCCTGCGCCATACGAACCATAGTTTCATAAACAGCAACATCTCCATGAGGATGAAAATTACCTATTACTTCACCGACAATCTTAGCACATTTTACATATGGTCTATCGTGTCTCCATGCCCTTTCGTTCATAGCATGTAAAATTCTTCTGTGAACAGGCTTTAAACCGTCACGTACATCCGGAAGAGCTCTTCCAACAATAACACTCATAGAATAAGCAAGATAAGAATCTTTCATCTGATCTTCTATTTCAACAATGCTTATCTTACCATGATTTTCTTTTATAAGCAGTTCCTGCTTTTCATCATCCTTCTTAGCCAATTTTATGCTCCTGTTACGTATTTATCAAAGATCAAGATTTATTACATTTTTTGCATTATCTTCAATGAACTTTCTTCTTGGTTCAACATCATCACCCATCAACACAGAGAAAATTCCTTCCGCACTAATTTCATCATCCATATTAACTTTTAATAAAGTTCTGTTTTCCGGATTCATTGTGGTCTCCCAAAGCTGATCAGGATTCATCTCTCCAAGACCTTTATATCTTTGAATAACATATTTTCCTTCAGGAAGTCCTTTCACCAGACCATCTTTTTCTTCATCCGAATAAGCATAAGTAATTTTTTGCTGATACTTAACACTATAAAGCGGCGGCTGTGCTATATAAAGATATCCCTGACGTATAAGTTCCGGCATATATCTGAAAAAGAAAGTAAGCAAAAGAGTTCTGATATGAGATCCGTCTACATCGGCATCCGTCATTATTATCAGTTTATGATATCTTGCCTTTGAAATATCAAACTGCTCTTCACCTATTCCCGTACCCATAGCTGTGATAAGAGTACGAATTTCATCATTTGAAAGTATTTTATCCAAGCGTGCTTTTTCAACATTAAGAATTTTTCCTTTCAAAGGAAGAATTGCCTGAAAACGTCTATCTCTTCCGCTTTTAGCTGAACCACCCGCTGAATCTCCCTCAACAAGATATATTTCACATTTTGAAGGATCCTTTTCCGAACAATCTGAAAGTTTACCCGGAAGCGCATCATGTTCAAGAGCGTTTTTTCTCCGAGTTAAATCTTTAGCTTTTTTAGCGGCTATTCTTGCCTGAGCACTTACAATACATTTATCAAGAATTTTTCTGACAACCTGCGGATTCTCATCAAAATAAAGAGAAAGATGTTCATTTGTTGCAGATTCAACAATTCCTTTGACCTCATTATTTCCGAGCTTCATTTTTGTCTGCCCTTCAAACTGAGGATTCGGAATTTTAACGCTTATGATTCCTACAAGACCTTCCCTTACATCATCTCCGGAAAGCTGTTGAATTTTTTTATCATATTTTTCTTTTTTAAGAGATTCATTCAAAACTCTTGTGAGAGCGGATTTAAAACCTACAAGATGAGTTCCGCCTTCTCTTGTATTAATATTGTTAGCATAGGTATACACTAATTCATTGTAAGAGTCTATATATGAAATAGCTATTTCTATATCAATATTATCTTTCTGAGTATGGAAATATATTGGTTTTTTATTTATTGGGCTTTTTGATTCAGTTAAAAATTCTATAAAGGAAGAAAGGCCTCCTTTAAAATAAAAAACCGCCTCTTTTCCTTTTCCTCTCAAATCCTTGAAATTTATGGTTATTCCGGCATTTAGAAAAGCCAGTTCTCTAAATCTTTTAGCAAGTATATCAAATTGATAAACAGTTTCCTCAAATATCTTTGCGTCAGGTTTAAAAGTAACCACTGTTCCGTTTTTTGAACTTTTCCCGCATTCTCTGACATCATACTTAGGAATACCTCTTTCATATTCCTGTTCATACTTTTTGCCGTTTTTACTTACAAGGACATGTGTTCTTTCAGAAAGAGCATTTACAACAGAAACTCCTACTCCGTGAAGTCCGCCTGAAACTTTATAACTCTCATTATCAAACTTTCCCCCTGCATGAAGTTTAGTAAGAACTATTTCCATTGCACTTTTTTTATAAACTGGATGCGGATCAACAGGAATACCTCGGCCGTTATCCTCTACTATTATTGAATTATCTTCAGTTATAAAAACATTAATTGTGTCGCAATGCCCGGCAAGAGCTTCATCTATTGAGTTATCAACAATCTCATAAACAAGATGATGAAGACCATTAATATCCGTTGATCCGATATACATCGCTGGTCTTTTTCTTACAGCTTCAAGACCTTCTAAAACCTGTATATTACTTGCACCATATTCATTACTCATATTATGTCTCCACCCTTAATATCATATAAATTTCTTTTTTCTATTCTTCCGATCAATGTGTAGGAACTCAATTTGCTTACTGTAACTTCATCATGTTTGTCAATAATAATAGATTTTGTGTCATTTTTTATTTCATCAAGATAATATCCGTTTATTTCGCTTTTTATTAAAGTATCAGCATTAAAAATTCCAACTATGTTTTTTAGAGAAACAATTTCACGGTTTCCTATATGTAAAAACATCATCTTCTCCTTGAAGTTTCAATTCTTATCTGTTTAACTGTTTTATTAAGATAAAGAGTATTTATTTTTTTAAGAATATAACCCTTCTGCATAATCAATTCATTCGAATATACACTGTGATCAGAATATATATATAAACAGTCATCATTTATTCTTGAAGGATAGGAATGAACAGCAAGCAATTCCCCAACTATTTGACTCCATTCTTCAGTAATTTTTTCTAATGAAAATTCTTTTTTTATATTAAGCTTTTCAAGCAAATCAGGAAGAATTGTTTTGAAATCAGCAGCTGATTTTCTTCTTTCATATTTCATTATAAAACTAAACCTTTATCAATATTAATTATTTTTTTTTCTAAATCAAAAAATTCAATATTTCTTGTATCAGCTATTGTAAAAATACTTTGATTTGTAAATGCTGTCATTTCTACAAATTTTTCTTTTCTAACCTTATCAAGTTCAGAAAAAACATCATCAACAAGAATAACAGCTTTTTGCCCCCTTAATTTCTCTGTAATTTCTTTCTCGGCAAATTTCATTGAAACAGAAGCAATTCTTTTCTGTCCCTGAGAAGCAAATTCAGAGAAAATTCTGTCTCCAAATGAATTCAGAATAAAATCATCTTTATGCGGACCAATTGAAGTTGAAAAACTGTTTAAATCTCTTCTTATGGATTTTTCAATTTTAAGCAGAAATTCATTCTTAGTTAATGCTAAATTATCTGATTTATAAATAAAATAAGAATTATTATGATTAAAAGAAAATAAATCGTAAATTTCAGAAAATTCATTGTTAAAAGATTTTATAAATTCACTTCTTTTATTAGTAATATAAACAGCTTTTTCTGAAAAAGTATCATTCCAAACTGATAATTCTTTTTTTATTTTATTTTCATCTTTTCCGGATTTAAGTATATAATTTCTATATTTCAATATCTTTTTATACTGCATAAGACTTTTAAGATACAAATCATCGAACTTAGATATTACTCCGTCAAAATATTTACGTCTATTCTCTGGTGAAGAATCTATTATAAGAATATCCTCGGGAGAAAAAATAACTGTCAGAATCTTTCCGAAAAAATCTGAGGCAGATAACAACATTCCGTCTATTTTTCTTTTCTTTTCACAACTTTGACCGTTGCTTATACATCCGCTTTCAAAAACTGAATTTGATCCTTCTTCAATAACGGCTTTACAAAAATAAGAATCATTTCCCCATTTTATAATATCTTTATCTTTCGAATTTCTAAAAGACTTTGATCCCGATAAAATAGAAATAGCTTCAATTATATTTGTTTTACCGCTTCCATTATTTCCGGTAATAATATTAACAGAATCGGAAAATATAATTTTTTGATTCTCATAATTACGGAAATTTTTAAGTAAAATTTCCCTTAATATCATCAGTCTGCTTGTTTAATCTGAATTGGCATTATAACTGAAACATAGTCAGCCGAATTTTCAGGAGTTATTGTCACCGGGCTCATATTTCCGGTAATAGATATTTTAAATGAAATTGAATCAATCTCTTTAATTGAATCCATTAAATATTGAGAATTAATGCCCAAAGAAATATCATTACCTGAATATTCAATATCAATAATTTCCTGAGTCTCACCTATATCTTGAAGTTTAGATTCCATAACAAGCTGATCTTTTGTAAAATTAAGAATAATTTTATATGTCGGTTCTTTTGTAAGAATCATTACCCTTTTTAAGGATTCAGTAAACTTCTTTGTATCCAAAACAGAAAATGAAATAAAATCCTTTGGCATAACCTGTTTATAATTTGGAAACTGTCCGTCTATTACTCTTGATATAATATCTGTATTTCCAATTTTAAAAAAACACTGATTTTCCATTAAACCCAATTTGCAAGATCCGCTGGAAAGTAGTTTATAAACCTCATTTATAGTTTTAAGAGGAATTATTAATCCGCCTTTAAAATCAAGAGTTGAAGAAACTTTAGTATTAATATAAGAAAGACGGCGTGAATCTGAAGCTACAGCTGCCATTTTATTGTTTTCTTCAAAAACAAAAAACAAACCATTAAAAACAGGTTTTACAGTATCTGTAGATGCAGCAAATATTACTTTTCGAATCATGTCTTTTAATAAAACCTGATCAATTTCAATTAAATTATCATTCATTTCGAAATTGATATCTGGAAAATCTCCTTTTGATGTTCCAACAAGTTTTAAATTACCTTTTATCTCTTTCGATTTAGATCTTATTGAAATTGAATATGAGTCATCTATATCAAGAATTACAGAACCTTTAGGTAATTCTTTTAGAACCTGACTAAGTATTTTACCGTTTGTGGTAAAAGAAATATTTCCATCGGATACTGAATCAATAGTTGTTTTTAATCCTATTTCATTATCTGTAGAAACAATTTCTACAGAATCCTTTGATACATTAAAAAGACAATTTGATAAAATAGAATTAACGTTCTTAATATTAATTACTGAATCAGCTATATTAACTGCTTTAAGAAGCTGATCCTTATCTATTTCAATCTTCATTACTAATACCTCTATATTAATATTTTTTATTAATAATTAATAGCAATAGTAGTAGGTGCTGTTAATTAGTTAATAATAAAAACTACATTTCATTTTACCAGGCTTTATGAATTTTATAGTTTGTTTATAAAGTTCACTTAACTCAAAAATAAAAATGATAAATCTTAGCCGAAAAAATTATGAACAATATATATAATTAAAAAAACAAAAACAAAGATTTAATAACACTATAAAAGGTGTTATTAAGCATTTATAAACAATTAATTAACTTTTAAGCTCGGATCTTATTTCTTCAATAATTTCTCTTATGTTATCATCTTCTTTTAGAAGTGATTCAATATTCTTTCGAGCGTTAATAACTGTTGAATGATCCCTTTTTCCGAACTCCTTACCTATTTCAATTGTTGTTAAATTTGTTAATTGTGTTGATAAGTATATAGCTATAAATCTAGGCATAATTATACTGTTATGTCTGTTCTTAGAAATTATAAGATCAGGAGTTGTTTCATATTTGGCCGCAACTTTTTCTAGAATATCGCTTATGGTTATTTGTTTATTCTGATTTTCTTCAAATAATGGCTTTAAATGTGTTTTAGCCATTTCAATGGTTATTCTTTTATTCTGAAGAATGTTAGCAACATGATTAATATTAATAAGAGATGCTTCAAGAGACCTTATATTAGATTTAATTCTTGATGCAATATAGTTTATAACTTCTTCGGAAATGTCTATTCCTAGAATTTCAGCTTTTCTTCTTAGAATGGCTTCCCGGGTTTCAAGATTAGGAATTTGAATATCTGCTAGAAGACCTCCTAAAAATCTAGTTTTTAGTCTTTCAGTCAAATGAGATATTTCTTTTGGAGGTCTATCACTCGTCAGAACAATTTGTTTTCTTTTATTATGAAGTTCATCAAAAGTATGAAAAAATTCTTCCTGCAGCTGTATTTTATCAGAAAGAAACTGAATATCGTCAATAAGGAGAATATCTACATATCTGAACTTCAGTTTAAACTGATGCATTGACTGATTCTTCATAGCATTGATAAATTCATTAAGGAATTGTTCTGTTTTAATGTATAAAACCTTTAAATATGGTTTATCTTTAAGTATTTGATGACCAATTGCCTGAAGAAGATGAGTTTTTCCTACACCTGAATTACCATAAAGGAAAAGAGGATTATAAACTCCTGCAGGATTTTTAGATACATTAAGTGCAGCTGCGTGTGCAAATTGATTATTTGCACCGATTACAAAAGTTTCGAAAGTGTAATATGAGTTAAGTTCAATGCTTGAACTGTTTTCTTTGTCCATTTTTCTGACTTCCGTCTCAGGCTTCACTATATCTTGTTTATTTTCAATTACATTTTTATTAAGATCATAAATGAAATTACAGAGATAATCAGTTCCCGTATTCTTTTTCAGAAGTTCATTAATTGTTTTTGAATATGAATTTGTTATATATCTCTGAGCAACATCATCCTGTACTTTAATTGTCAAAATATTATCAGAATACTTAATAACAGAGGTATCTTTAAACCATGCATCAAAGGTCTGTTTGTTAATGTTGGATTGAAGGTCATTTAAAACCATTCCCCAGAGATTCTCAGCTGAATTTAACATAATACCCCTAAAAAAATAACAATAGAATATCGGAAAGAATTGAGAATTCTTCCTGGAAATAAATTTCCGTGAACATTAAAAGTTGTTACGAATGATATGCTCTAATATCTCTTTCTAATTCTCTTTCTTGGCAAGAAATTAATTCACACTGATAAGAAATTAATAACAATTGTTAATAACCTGTTGATATGTGTTATTTAACCAGTTATTAATGTTATTAGTTAGGAATTAATTGTTTAAATGTTGTTGATTAAAAAGACGGGTCTTATTTGTTAGGAAATCAAGAAAAAATGGAGGCTTCATGGGAGCAATAATAGCGGATATAAGCAAAAATGCCAGAGAAATAGTTAGAATAGATGTTTCTGAATTTAAAGAAAAAGAATATATCAATATAAGAATATGGTTTCACGATGTGGACGGTCAGACAAAACCGACTCAAAAAGGTATAGCTCTTAGTGTTGATCAGTATGAAGAATTATTGAAGGCAGTCGAGAAAGTAGGGGAGTACATTAAAGACAAAAAAGAGAACGGTTAAATCAAAATTCAATAAACATAAAAGTTAAATCATCGGATTTATCGCTATAATCGGAAAAAGCCATAACTTCATTAAGAAGTTTACTGCAAAAGTCATTTCCTGAAATATCTCTATTTTTGGTTATAAATTTTGCAAGGGCTTTTTCTCCGAAATCCTCTCTGTTTCCATTTTTCATTTCGGTCAAACCGTCAGTATAAAGAATAAGACAATCTCCTTTTTCAATTTTAATTGCTTTTTCTTCATAAAAAGATTCTTCCATTATTCCGACAAAAAAACCCGAGTTTGTATCAAGTGATAAGATTTTTCCTGATGAACTGCGATAGAGAAGGGGAAGAGTGTGACCCGCGTTTGAAAATTTTAAAATCTTCTTTTTATTATCATACAATGCATAAAAAGCCGAAAAGTACTGTCCGTCAAACATGAACTTATAAACATCTTTATTAACAGAAGATAATAATTCCTTAGGTGATTCTGTTACTGAAGAATATACACTGAAAATCATTTTAGCCATAGTAACTATAAGGGCAGCCGGAATTCCATGACCGGTAACATCAGCTATAACAAAAGCAGTTTTATCTTCATTTATCTTATAGACATCGAAAAAATCTCCGCCGATATCTTCCATAGGGAGATATCTACCGGATATTTTAGGGTAAGGGATGTGCGAAAAATCATGGGGTATAATGAACTGCTGAATTTTTTTAGCTGCTTCAAGTTCTTTTTTTATCAGCATGTTTCTTTCAAATAAAAGATCATGAGTCCTTTTCAAACGAAGCAGAGACATTGTTCGAGCAACAAGCTCTTTCTGGTTAATGGGTTTCTGAAGAAAATCATCAGCCCCAATATTTAATCCCTTTATTTTTGCATTAAGATCATCGTTTCCGGTCATTAGAACAAGAGGAATAAAATCATTACGTTTTTTGCTTTTTATTTCCTTTATGAAGTCAATTCCATCCATTTTAGGCATGACTGTATCTACGAAAATAATATCAAATTTTTCAGAAAGAGATCTTTCAAGACCAGATTCTCCGTCTTCAGCTTCATCAACAGAAAAATTCAATTCGGATAAAGTTTTTCTTATAACAGTGCGGTTAAGCTTGCTGTCGTCTATTACCAGAATTTTTGCATTTGAAAGACTTATATTTCGCATAAAAGCTTGAATTTATTCCCTCTTCTTGCTACGTAGTTTATTTCAAAAACTAAAATGATTAATAGCAAGAAAAAAATTAAACTTCTTTTTATACAACTGCCGTTGATTGATCACGGATATAATTATATAGACGGTAATATTTTTACCGCTCCTTCCTCCATTGCTGCATATATCTCGAAAAATTTTAAGAATTATATTGAAGATTTATATGTAATACCTTCTGATATTCAGAATTTTGCTTCTAATAAGATTATTGCGCAAATTGCTGTAAAATATGAACCGGATTTAATACTTTTTTCTAATTATCTCTGGAATGCTGAACGTCATATTTCTCTTGCCGGATTAATTAAGAAAAAAATCAAAACAAAGATTATTTTCGGCGGACCTGAAATATCCGAAAATTCATATATTCTTTCTAAAAATCATAAATCAGTTGATCTCTTTGTGAAAGGTGAGGGGGAATTCTTTTTTAATAAGTATTTTACCGGAGAATATAAGAAAAATCTGCAAAATATAAATGACAATCTATTGTTTATTCAGAGAGAAAAAGAACTACTTTCTCCTTCAGAAATTGTTGAACCTTATTCTTCAGGATACTTAAACAGATCAAACGATCAGTCTGTCTTTATTGAGATTACCAGAGGATGTTATTATAAATGCAGTTACTGTAATTATTCCAGATTCGGAAAAAAAGTAAGAGAGCTTCCTTCTTCAATTCTTTTAGAATCACTTAGAAATAAAAAAAGACCCTTGAAAGAAGTTTATATTCTTTCTCCTTCTTTTGGTAATAGAAAGGATTACCGTAATATTCTTGAAGAATTGTCGAAATTAAAACCCAAGGTTTCTATTCATACCGAACTTCGTACAGAAAATATAACCAAAGAAGATGCATTACTATTAAAGAAAGCAGGAGTAAATTCTCTCGAAGTTGGAATACAGACTTTTACTGAAAATGCTTTAAAGCAGGCCGGCAGACACTCAGAGAAGAAAAAAGCTCTTGAAGGATTAAAAAATTTACGATCTGCCGGCATATCTTTAAAGATTGGTATGATTCCCGGTCTTCCCGGTGATTCTATAATATCGTTCATGCAGGGTGTTGCAGAATTAGTAGAAGAAGGCTTTGCAGAAGAAATAGAATTCTATCCGCTAATGGTTCTGCCGGGAACAGCTGTACGTGATTTCTGTGATGCCAAAGGATACAAGTATATGAAGAAGCCGCCTTATTATTTTTTAAAAGGCGGAGATTTTAGAGAAGAAGATATTTTCGCGGCAAAACAGGAAATAGAAAATATAACCGGATTTGAGGTTTCGTCGAAGAAAATACCGGATTTTACATCAGATGAAAATGCAATCTTTGTAAAAGGAATAAAAACTGATTCTGCAAAAATCGGTCATGTCTTAAAAAAGAAAGATTTCATTGATACAAATGTTTTTTCCTTTCAGATCAATATTATTAAAAAATCGGATTCACAAAAAATCCTAAGTCTTTTCTCAGAATATGAGACAGAATGGGAGCTTCTCAATATAATTTTTACAGGAGATTTTCTGATAAAGGAAAATCCGGTTTTATTTGCTGAAAAAGAACATTTTTTCAAGAGAATGCATTATTATGACAGTACTTCAACAGGAAGAAAAAAGCAGTATTATCATATAACGGAAAATATTGATTTTTATGAAGAAATCAGCGCGAATTACTTTTTAATTGAGCCCCTTTTGAAACTTTCACAGAAGAATATTTCGTATATAGCAAATTCTGAAAATCCAGTGTTAGTTCTTTCTTCAAAAGGAATATATTCTGAAAATAGAAAACTTTTTTCTGAGAAATATGCAGTGTATTATGATTATATTTCTTTCGAAGATAAGAATGAAATGAAAATGTTTTATTCTGACATTGGGAAAGAGATTTCTGAATATTTCTTCAGATCAAGATTCATTTCTGTCTGAATAGGTGATATCAATATCCTTTAACAGCTGAATATCTTCAGGATTAGCCACGTTGCTTGAACAAATATCAATTTCCAGCTGATCAGCAAATATTTTGAAACCATTAAGAATTTTTATTCTGTCTTTGAAACAGTGCAGACACATTGTAAGATGTTCGGAGAGAATAACGAGACGGAAATCAAAATGTGAAATAAGATTCAAAATTTCTGCACTAATATAGCAATCCGATATAGCAAGAGAAACGGAATTATTAGAAACAAAGAAATCTTTGGGAATATCAAAATTACCTTCGCTTATTTCTGTTTCATTAATAGAAATAAATACCTTTTTCTCCGGAAGTATCTTTTTTATCAGATTAAGATAATCGATAAAATCTATCTCCTGAAGTTTTGGAAGAACTATTGAACTGTTATCATCTCTAGTTAATTTCGAAACGGATTTCAAGAAAAGTTCAGTTGTTTCTATAGAAGAAATAATACTATTTAGGAATCTGAATGAAGAAGAAAATGATGAATAAAAATTATTAAGAGAAATAAAGACATATTTTTTGTGCTCAGGCCCCGAAATATATTTCTTTTCAAAATTATCTTCAAAGAATTTATTTTCGATTAAATCAGGATATTTTATGATACTTTCGGGTTCTTCCTTTCTTGATACTTTTTTGTTTAAAAAAGAACTTTTTTGCAGAAGATTGTCTATTTCTCCAATAATTGCCCTAGGATTCTTTTTGTTGAAGAAAATTATTGAATCAGCAAATTTAAGATGAACAGGGAGATGAGAAAAAGCTTTCTCTATTTTTCTGCATATTTTTCTGTATAAAGTACGGCATTTTTCGTTATTAACAGAAAAGTCGATAATACTCGGAAACTTAATAATAAAATTATAATTAGTTATATCGCTTACTGAAATAAAAGTATCAGTCGAAAAATTCATTTCACATGTTTTTTTTATAACTATCTTAAGATTTTCTATTATGAAGTCGGTTACAGGAATTCCAAGAATCTGCCGCAAGGATGAGATATTTTCGATTTTAACTATAATAATACCTATGCTTTTAATTTCGAAACTCAGGTTAGAAATGGTTTCAAGAGAAGAGTGAAGAAAAGGAAGATTTGTGACTGCATCTCTGTTTTTTTTATCAGTGAAGAAGTGGGAAGCTTTTTTTAAATATTCCCAAAATCTGTCATTTTTAGCCATAATAGGATCAAAGATATAAGTTCTGCTTTTTCCTTCTTTTTTAGCAGAATAAAGAGCCTGATCTGCCCGCGAAAGAAGTATTGAAAGATTCTTTCCAAACACAGGATATTCGGAGATCCCTGCAGAAAATGAAATACTGAATTTTTTTTCATCTGAAGTGGAAAAAACAATGGAATCAAACTCTCTTCGGATAGAATCAATTATCTCTTTTGCCTCACTGCCGTTTTTCCCTAAAAGAGTTATTACAAATTCTTCACCGCCGAAACGAGTTGGAAAAAAACTGGGAGAAAGGTGTTTATTCAGAATTTCTCCGAATTTCATGAGAACGGCATCTCCCATGGGATGTCCGTAAAGATCATTAATCTGCTTAAATGAATCAAGATCAATAATAGCCAGAGAAATAACTGTATCTGTATTTTTAACAATTTCATTTTCAAATCTTTTAAAGAATTCTCTTCTGTTATAAAGGCGGGTGAGTTCATCCGTGGTTGATAATAGATAGAACTCATTAAATTGAGATATTTTACCTCTAACATGAGCTATCAATTCTTCCTTTATCACTGGTTTCAGCATAAAGGTGTCTGCTCCGCTTTGAATGGCTTGAACACGTGAATTTTGACAATCAATATCGGAGATTGCTATAATAGGGATAAGTTTGGTTCGCTGACTGGTTTTAAGCATACGGCAAAGATCAAAGCAATTTTCGTTGCCGAAAAAAGTTTCAACAATGATGAGTTTAGGCGCCGCAAAAGAAATAATATTTATCGCTTCAGAAGAACTCTCAGCATAAAGAAATTCAAGATTCAAACCTTCCAGCATGGACATTAATTCCCTGCCGGAAGATTTTGAATGAGAAATAAGCAATATCTGATTTTTCTCGGAGCTATTCATTAATTTCCAATAATTTTAGAAATTTCATTATTTAATTTATCTATTTCATTAGCCGCTGCAACAGCGAAATTTCCGCCGTTTTTTTCATAAGCGAAGTTGATTGAGCTTGAAGCGTTGATTCTATGAAGTGAAATGTCATAGGCATTAATAGTCTTAACTATTGCTTCGAGATCCCCTCCCTGTGTGCCGACACCCGGAATGAGAAGTGGGAGAACTTTTCCAGATTTAGAAAATTCATCGAGAATAGCTTTAAGCTGATCAGGATAAGTTGCTCCGGCTACAGCGCCTATTCCTCCATTATCCCAGCTGGAAAGATAACTTGCGACAACAAGATATAATGGCTTTCCATCAATCATTTTATCCTGAAGTTCGCCGGAAGATTTATTGGATGTTTTGCACAAAATATAGAATCCCTTATTTTCATATTTTTTTGTAAAAGGCTCTATTGAATCATGACCCAAGTATGGAGATAAAGTTACAGCATCTGCTTCAAAAAAATCAAAAGATTCTTCTGCATAAGCTTCAGCGGTTGTTCCGATATCTCCTCTTTTTACATCAAGAATGACAGGAAGATCATTTTTTCTGTAAAGCTTTATAAGATCATATAATGCTTCAAGACCCGGAAATCCGTATCGCGCATAAAAAGCATAATTTGGTTTAACGCATGCGGGATATTTTTTTGTTTTTACTATCTCGTTAAGAATTTCTTCATAAAAGCAGTAAATTTTCTTTTTTGTGTCATTTTCCTGAACGGGAATTTTGGATAGAATGGGGTCCATCCCCATGCATAATATGCTATTATATTTAATATAATAGTTACTCAGAGATTGTCTGTAATTCATTTTTCACCTTTTCAAATTCGTTTTTGTAAATTAAGAAATTTTCGTCATCGTAAAGAACAAAGTATATTGTAGGAAAGTATTTTTCTTTGTCAACAAAAGCGAATACTGTTTTTAGAGCTATTTTGCAAGCATCCTCCTTAGGGAAAGAATACACTCCGGTGGAAATAGCTGGAAATGCGATTGAAGAAATATTGTATTCTTTGGCCAGAGTCATACAGTTTTTATAGCAAGACTCAAGAAGAGAGCTTTCCCCGCTTTTACCATTTTTATAAATAGGCCCGGGTGTATGAATAATATATTTTGCCATAAGTCTGTACGCTTTTGTTATCTTTGCTTTTCCGCTTTCACATCCTTTGAGAGAAATACATTCTTTAAGTAATTCAGGTCCTGCGGCTTTGTGAATTGCTCCGTCAACACCTCCGCCTCCAAGAAGAGACGTGTTAGCTGCATTGACAATTGCTTCAACATCAAAGGATGTAATATCTCCTTTTGCTATAAAGATCTTTTCTAAAAATGATTTCATGTTTCCTTTTACTGAAGAAATGTTACTTTATTATTAATCTTTACAGCAGAAATATCAATTCTTTTATTGTCGGGGAAAGAGAGTTTTTTCTGATTAAGTTTTCTTTATGAGGTAAAATACAAATATGAAATATGAAATAATTGTTGTCGGTGCCGGACATGCCGGAATAGAAGCTGCACTTGCTTCAGCCAGAATGAAAGTGCCGACTTTACTGATTACGGGAAATCTTGAAACGATTGCACAGATGAGCTGTAATCCTGCAATAGGTGGACTAGCGAAAGGAAACATTGTAAGAGAAATCGATGCTCTCGGCGG
The DNA here is from genome assembly GCA_029554345.1 of Spirochaetota bacterium. GTDB lineage: Bacteria > Spirochaetota > UBA4802 > UBA4802 > JAFGJZ01 > JAKJGA01. The sequence continues at coordinate 24,032 of JAKPJF010000198.1, forward strand.
GGAGATGGCAAAGACAATTGATAAAGCAGGAATTCATTTTAAAATGCTGAACAAAAGCAGAGGGCCTGCTGTTTGGTCTCCAAGAGCTCAGGCGGATAAAAAAAATTATCAAATCATAATGAAGCATATTTTGGAGAATCAGGATAATCTGGAAATTGTTCAGGATATAGTTACTTCAATTGAAATTGATAAAGGGCAAGTGAAAGGAATTCGTACTGAACGTGATAATTATTTTTCATGCAAAGCATTGATTCTCACGACTGGAACTTTTCTAAAAGGACTGATTCACATAGGAAGCTTTCATCAGTCTGCAGGGAGAATAGGGGATTTTTCGGCAGAACATCTTTCCCAGTCTCTTATTGAAATGGGGCTGGAACTAGGCAGAATGAAAACCGGAACTCCGCAGAGAATCAACGGAAAGACGATTGATTTTTCTAAATGCGAGATTCAGGAACCTGATGAGGATCCTTTCTTTTTTTCGTATTCCTCAGACATCAAGAGTTGGAGCGAATTGAAACAGGTTCCGTGTTATATGACTTATACCAGCGAAAGGACTCATGATATTATAAAAGCGAACATTCATAGATCTCCACTATACGGAGGAGTGATAAAAGGAGTGGGTCCTCGGTATTGTCCGTCTATCGAAGATAAAGTCGTTCGCTTTTCAGACAAACCAAGGCATCAGCTTTTTCTTGAACCGGAAGGATTGATGACAAATGAATACTATATTAATGGGTTTTCGAGTTCTTTGCCGGAAGATGTTCAGCTTGAAATGGTTAGAACAATTTCCGGTCTTGAAAATGTACAGGTTATGAAACCTGCATATGCTGTTGAATATGATTTTGTTCCGCCGCATCAGCTCCATCCGACACTTGAGACAAAAAAGATTTCAGGTCTTTATAACGCGGGACAGATAAACGGAACTTCTGGTTATGAAGAGGCTGCAATGCAGGGATTGGTAGCTGCAATAAATGCAGCGGCTAAGATAAAAGGAATGGAGCCGATGATTCTTAAGAGAACAGAAGCATACGGCGGAGTCTTAATAGATGATCTTACAACAAAAGAAATAACAGAACCCTATAGAATGTTTACTTCCAGAGCGGAGCATCGTTTGGTTTTGAGACAGGATAATGCAGACAAGAGACTTATGCAGTATGGATATTATTACGGACTTGTTTCCGATGAAGTCTATGAAAGAATGAAAGAGAAGTACGCGAAGATAGCAAAAGACTCCGAAGATTTAAAAGAATTGAAAGTTCTTATTGATGATAAAGCAAAAGAAGCTCTTGGAAGAAACGATGAACTGACAGGTTTGACCGGAAGAATAAGTGCAGAAAGACTGGTGAAACGTCCGGGAGTTTCTTTAAAAGATATATATAGATATCTCGGCATTTCTTTTGATGATTCAATCGCCAGTGTAATAGAAATGGAAATTAAGTACGAAGGATATATCAAGAAAGAGGAAAGGGAAATAGCCAAGTTTGCGAAGATGGAAGATAGAATAATTCCAGCAGACTTCGATTATTTATCTGTAAACGGATTGAAAACAGAAGCTGCTCAGAAGCTTCAAAGGATTAAACCCGCAACAATCGCCCAGGCTTCAAGAATTTCAGGGGTAGATCCTTCTCATGTTTCGGTTCTGCTTTTCCACTTAGAAGCAGAAGATAAAAGAAAAAGAAAAGAGAAAGAGTCGGAGCATAAAAAGGAAGGAGGTTCCACGTGGAACAATTAGAACTGAATTCATTTCTAACTGATAAAGGCTTTTCTTCTGAAAGCTGTGACCGGCTGGAGATGTATCTTTCTCTGATAGATGATGCCTCAAAGAAATTTAATCTGACAGGATATAAAACAAGAGAAGATATGAGAAGGGGACTGGTTTATGACAGCATTCTTCCAATGGCTGATCTTTGTGTTCCACGTGGAACAAGCTTTGTTGATATAGGAACGGGATCAGGTGTTCCGGGGGTGGTTCTTTGTGCTCTGTTTCCGTTTTTGAATGGTGTTCTTGTTGATTCGAACAATAAGAAAATTGATTTCATTTCTGAATCTGCATTAAAACTGGGTTTGACTAATTTAACGGCAGTAAGTTCAAGAGGAGAGGAGTTTTCTTCCAGTAAAAAGAATAAAGAGAAGTTTGATTTCTGTGTAACGAAAGCTTTTGGACCTCTTTACTATTCTGCTGAGTTTGCCGCACCGGTTTTAAAAGAGAAAGGCTTTCTGTATATATATTCTCATCTGTCTGAAGAAGTTCTTTCTCATGTTCTAAAAATACATTTTTCTAATGTAGGATTGTTTCCGGGAAGTATTGCAGAAAGAAACGCCGCAGGAATTTCCGATAAAGGTCTTTTTTGGATAAAGAAAAACAAAACTCCTTCCTGTTATCCAAGAAAGTTTCCAGTCATTAAGAGAGAAGCCTCAAAAACTCCTGAAACTATTCCGTCCGAATAATATCTTAGCCATTAATTAATTGCTTAAAATTAATTAATGGCTGTAATTCCTTCTGATAAAGATGTAAGCTGAGAAGATATAGAAGGGTTGATCTTAGAATAAATAGAGAAAGAATCCCTGTCTTTTATTCCATACTCGTGAAAAACAACATCATCAATTGATTCAAGAATTAGTTTTCTATCTGATTCACCATTTGTTTCTTTAAGTCTGTTGACCATTGCAGAAATCTTTGTCTGAGAATCTTTCTTCATCAGTCTGATAGGTATTCTTTCAAGATTGCCTTTAAGAACCTTAACGGTAAAAAACATATTCTGATAATAGTATTGAATCAGAGAAGAGTTCAGAACCGCGAGTAATGCTTCATCTTTAAGTAAAAGAGATTTAGAAATGAATCCGTTTACATTATTGAGAGAGAAAAAACCTTCTTCGTCATAGGCGAATGTAAGACGCGAGCCAATAAATTTATAAAGAAACTTGTTCTTTGTCTTATAGTAGTCTGACTGAGCAGTTTGCTGAAGCTCTTCAGGCGTAAAACGGAAGAACTTGCTCGGGTTCTTAATGTTGAAAGGTAATACATCTTTTCCGGTGATAATAGGATCAGGATGCTCTTCTGAATAATGGTCGAAGATATGTTTGTCATTGTTTCCGGTAACGATTCCCAGAAAGAAAGAGGCATTCTTCTTGAGATAGATGTTCTCTCCGGAGTTAATCAAGTTGATTATGCTTTCGGCTTTATTGCCGAATCTGATATTAAAAATGAATTCAGGATTTTTATGAAAGCTTGCCTGAGGTAATAGTGAATAAGTATTCTTTTCTCTTTCTTCTTTTCCTGATACCTTTATTATGTTTGTTCTGCGCTTATCCGTAGAATCTTTCTGAAGAGACAGAGAGATTGAAGGAGCAAAAACATTTTGAAACTGTTCTCCCCAGAGGTTTATCTCTTCAATGATGCAGGAAGAAAGAATGTCTTCTCTTGATTGCTGATGAGCTTTTATGTTCAGATAAGCTTCCGGAAGAAGAAAAGAAAGTCTGCCGCAATCTTTTAATACAGAGAGAGCTTTTTCGAGGAAAAGAGTGAATGTGTTGATTCCGCTCTTTGCGCAGGAGTAATTCTTTCGATAATGTATTTTCTCGGATGTAGAAATGGAACTTCCCCATGGAGGATTTCCTATTATGCAGTCAAAAAGGTTTTCGGCGGTATCCGTTTCGAAGATGCTTTTGCCTGAAAGAAAACTACCATGAGTTATATTGACAGGAAATGAGAACGAAACACCTGAAATCATTGTAAGATTGTATCTGGCAATTTCAACAGCAGTTGCATCATAATCTATTCCGAAAAGAGAATTTCGTATGATGTTTTTTCCGGCTTCTTCCGGAGATACTCCGTCTTCTAAATAGAATGAAAGAAGTCTTTGAAAAGCTGAAATCAGAAATTGACCTGAGCCGCATGCCGGATCAAGTATCTTAATTTTTTGATAGTTTTCTCTTGTTATTATTTTCTCCACCATGGAAGAAACAATTCCTGCCGGAGTGAAATATTGTCCTTTCTTATTCTTTGCTTTCTTGTTTTGTAATTCAAGATAGATATATCCGGCAAGATCTCCGTCGGTTTCTATTGACCATCTTTTCAAAAAAGAATGCAGTTCAGAGATTTCAATAGAAATTTCATCCAAATCATATTTTGATCCGCTGAGTATTGCTTTCATGATCTCGCGGATTTTCTGATCCTGATCTTCTTCAGGAAGAAAGAAAATGTTTTGAGCTATCAAGCTGATTCTTGAATCTACGTAAAAGCTATGGCGTTTGAGATAGTTCTTTTTCATTAATAATCCAGAGTTTGATTTGTTTCTCTTTAGATTATCGAAATAAGTTGAAATTTTTTATAGAGGGTGAGATGATAAAGAGGAAATAAAAAAGGCAAAAGCCGATTTTTTTCATGTGATTAATATAATTTTCCGATAATAGATATAGGCGGTTTCAGAATGAAAAAAATTATTGTTTTAACATTAATATTTGTATGCAGTATCTTGTATTCATCGCCTTATCTTCAAGTGTCATCTTATGATTATTCTACAGAATTTCCCGATGCTTCTATAAAAGTTAAGATTACTGCAGGGATAGAAGAAAGTGCGGGCTTGAACGAGGATAATCTATCTGTTTATGAAAACGGATTCCGTGTAGGATACATCAGTGTTAAATCGTTAAAGAATGAAGAAAAACTTAATTTGATTCTCGCCCTTGACTGCAGCAAAAGCATAAATTCAAAGCAGTTTGAGAAATATAGAAATGAAGCAAATGAGATAATTCTCTCTTCACAGCAGAATGTGAGATTAGGTCTTGCTTCTTTTTCTGATCAGTCAGATTTCGAATCCGCTTTTACTGACAACAAAGATGATTTGAAGGCAAAACTTTCGGCGTTTAAGCAGGAAGGAAAAAATACCCTTTTATATAATTCGATATATGATTCGATTGAACTTCTTTCAAAAAACGGAGAAGAAAGAAGGGCTGTAGTTATCTGGACAGACGGAAAGGATGAAGGAAGCGGTATTACTGCTGATGATCTGGCTTTTTTTTCAAGAGGCTGCGGTATTCCTATTTTGTTTGTGACAAACGAAAAATCTTCCGCGTTATTATCTATGAAAAGGATAGCAAAAATTTCCGGAGGAGAGGTTTTTTTTGAAGGAAAAACCGAGAAATTAAAACGCTTCATTGTTTCATTTAAAAGCGGTTATGAGATAAAGTATAAAACTTCCTTGAAAAGAGGAGAAGACGCAAAAGTTGAGGTGCGTCTGAAATCAGGGAAAATTAGGGACAGGTCAGAAATACAGTTAAAAGTATCTGATGATAAAGCAAAGGGTTTTAAATTTCCTGAAATAAAAAAAAGCATGCTGTATATACTTATCGGTTTAGCTGTATTTATGATTTTCTTTCCGCTGGTAGTGTTTCTCGTTTATAAAAACTTTGTATCAAACCGCAAGAAATATGATGCTGAAGTTAAAACTGTTTTCTCCGGAGAAGATAAAAGAAAGGATTATTCTTCAGCCGGAAAAGAAGAAGAAAAAGCCGTTTTTGCGGATAAGGGAGCACCTTCTGACTCAATCGAAAATTCTCCTGACGGTTATGTTTTTCATGCGTGGTTTTTTGTAAAAGATGGACTGGATAAAGGACTAAGATATGATATTCTTCGTGAAGAAACTATAATCGGAAAATCCGGAAATTCTGATGTAGTTGTCAGAGATAACAATATTTCTCCAAATCACGCCAGATTAAAATTTACGGGGGATGACTTTGTTCTTTTTGATATGGCGAGTGACGGAGGCACCTTTTTAAATGGAAAAAAACTTTTAAGACCGAAAAAGCTTTTTGACTGGGATGAAATACAGATCGGAACAACTGTTCTCATTTTTAGAGTTGTTTCAGAATCTGCGTCCGGTTGAAAATAAATTGACACATCTTTCCTGCAAAAGTGTATTGAAATGGAAAGCGAAAAGTTTATAAACTTTTCAGGAAGGCATTAAATGGAAAAAAAAGAACAAAAGTCAGAATTTCTGCTTAATACAGAAAACGGATGGAATCGTATTGACGAAAAAGAGCTTCCTTCTCTGGAAGCTTATGCAAAAGAATATATTTCTTTTCTGAGCAAAGCGAAGACTGAAAGACTTGCTCATGATTTCGCAGTAGAAAAAGCAAAAGCAAACGGATATGTTTCCATATCAGAAAAAGATAAACTTCAGCCAGGCGATAAAGTCTTTGTTTCACATTCAGGAAGAACTGTTTTTTTTATTCTTATAGGAAAGAAAGATATAACTGAAGGAATGAATCTTCTCGGAGGGCATATTGATTGTCCGAGAATTGATCTCAAACCGAATCCGCTTTATGAAGATTCAGAACTGGCATTTTTCGATACTCATTATTACGGCGGAATCAGAAAATATCAATGGGTTGCTCTTCCTCTTGCTGTTCATGGACATGTTGTTAAACAGGACGGTTCTGTTGTAGATTTTTCAGTCGGAGAAAATGATGATGAACCTGTTTTTTCGATAACCGATCTTCTTCCTCATCTGGCTCAGAAACAGGCCGAAAAAACCATCGCCGAGGCTGTTACCGGAGAAAATCTTAATCTTCTTATTGGAACAATTCCTGTTAAATCATCTGAAGCTAAATTAAAAGTAAAAGAAAAAATTCTTCAGATTCTGAACGAAAGATATGGAATGAAAGAAGAAGATTTTAACAGTGCAGATATTCAGATGGTTCCTGCAGGCAAAGCCAGAGAAATGGGTTTTGACAGATCCATGATTCTTGGTTACGGTCAGGATGACAGAATTTGTTCTTTTGCAGCGTTTAAGGCTTTGATGGATATGAATGAAATTCCTGAATATACAGCCGGAGTTCTTCTCTGTGATAAAGAAGAAGTAGGTTCATACGGAGCTACCGGAATGCAGTCTTTCTTTTTTGAAAACGCGGTTGCAGAAGTTCTGCATCGTATGGATAAGACTTCTCTTGTAGATTTAAACAGAACACTTTCAAAATCGAAAATGCTCTCTGCTGACGTAAATTCTCTTCATGATCCCAATTTTCCGGAAGTCAGTTCACCGAACAACAACATGCCGCAGATGAATAGAGGAACTATTATTCAGAAATATACGGGAGCACGCGGAAAGTCAGGAGCCAGCGAAGCAAGTCCGGAGTTTGTTGCCGAAGTGAGAAATATTTTTAACTCAAACGGAGTACTTTGGCAGACTGGAGAACTTGGAAAAGTTGATCTTGGCGGAAGCGGTACAATTGCTTATTATATGGCGCGTTACGGTATGGATGTTATTGATTGCGGGCCGGGACTTTTCAGTATGCATGCTCCTTTTGAAGTGAGCAGTAAACTTGATGCATATATGACATGGAAAGGGTTCAAGGCATTTCTTAATTACAAAAGATAAAGTTATTAACACTTATTAATAATATGTTAATAACTTTTGTTTATAAGTGTTATTTTCTAAAACGGAGAAAAAATGAGATATCTGGTAATAGGTTCGGGCGGAAGAGAGCATGTAATTTATTGGAGGCTTTTATATGACGGAAGCGCTTCTGAAGTTTATGTAGCTCCTGGAAACGGAGGAATAGATCCGGCACACTGCGTTAACATTAATCTTAACAGACATAATGATATTATAGAGTTCTGCAGAAGCAAGAAAATTGATTTTGTTGTCATCGGTCCTGAGGCTCCGCTTGCAGACGGTGT
>JAKPJF010000208.1 GCA_029554345.1 Spirochaetota bacterium
TCATCAGCAACCGATAAATCACCGCAGTGGGTTCTTTCTGCAAACATAGGACCTCATAGATTTCAAAAGGAATTGATCAGAATCTGAAATTCAAACACTGATATTGAATCAAAACACGCTGAATAAGCAGATTTTGAAACCAAAAAATCATCTCACTTCTTTTCCGAGATGCCTTTTTGTCAATAATTAATTCCGCCCTTTTTGATTGACAAATGACCGCGCAATATTTTCCATAATACAACGCAATTTGGATTTCCGGAGATAAAATGAAATACAAAACAGTAATCGGACTCGAAGTACACGCACAGCTTAACACTGAATCTAAAATATTCTGCTCTTGTTCAACAGAATTCGGAGCTGCAGCTAACACTCACGCCTGCCCCGTCTGCATGGGACTTCCCGGAGTTCTTCCGGTTTTAAATAAAAAAGTACTCGAAAAGGCCATACTCGCGGGTCTTGCAACAGAATGTTCAATATCCGAATACTCTAAATTCGACAGAAAAAACTATTTCTATCCGGATCTTCCGAAAGCTTATCAGATTTCACAGTTTGACAAACCGATATGCAAAAGCGGCAAAATCCGTGTCAAATCAGGTGAAGGTTTTAAAGACATCCGTCTGAACAGAATTCATCTTGAAGAGGATGCGGCGAAAAATGTTCATCCTGAAGACGCTTCAAAAAATTATTCATATGTCGATTTCAACCGATCGGGAACGCCTCTTATCGAAATAGTAACCGAGCCGGACATTTCAAGCGGCGACGAAGCTTATGAATTTCTTTCAAAACTCAAACAGATACTGCGCTATATCGGAGTGTCCGACTGCAATATGGAAGAAGGTTCACTTCGCTGTGACGTAAATATTTCCATTATGCCTGAAGACGCAGCAAAACTCGGAAATAAAGTCGAAATTAAAAACATGAATTCATTCAAGGCGGTAAAACTTGCAATTGAATTCGAATACAAAAGACAGCTTCAGATGACTGAATACGGCGAAACCATCGTTCAGGAAACGCGCCTCTGGAATGCTGATAAACTCGAAACGTATTCCATGAGAAGCAAGGAAGATTCGCATGACTACAGATATTTTCCGGATCCTGATCTCGCACCGGTTATAGTAGATAAAGAATTTATTGAGAAACTTAAATCATCTCTTGCGGAACTTCCTGACGCAAAAATTGACAGATTCATGAAAGATTTCGCGCTACCGGTTTATGACGCTTCGGTTCTATCAAGCACGAGAGAACTCGCTGAATATTTTGAAAAAACCGTTTCATGCGGAGCAAATCCGAAAAAAGCATCCAACTGGATAATGAGCGAACTGCTTGCTCATGTTGACGATTCCGAGAAAATGGAATCCTTTATCGTAAAACCCGAATCACTCGCGAAACTCCTTCTTCTCGTCGATAAAAATGTCATCAACGGAAAAATAGCAAAAACCGTATTCGCGGATATGCTTCAAAGCGGAGATGATCCGGAAGAAATAGTGAACAAGAAAGGTCTCGTTCAGGTTTCGGACACATCAGAAATTGAAAAAATAGTAGAAGCGGTTATTGCGGCGAATCCTCAATCAATCGCGGACATCAAAGAAGGAAAAGCAAAGGCAGCCGGGTTTCTCGTCGGTCAGGTAATGAAAGAATCAAAGGGCAAGGCAAACCCTCAGATTGTTAATGAGATATTAAATAAGTGTATTGCAAAATTATAATATTGTGTTATTATAACAATAATTAACGAGGTTCGAATGAAAGCTCTCACGCAGACAAATATACCCGGCGCGAAAAAGCTGTTTTCAGGCAAGGTGCGCGATGTTTACGAACTCGACGATGAACATCTTCTGATAGTGTCAACCGACAGAATTTCCGCGTTCGATCACATTTTCCCTAACGGAATTCCGGGCAAAGGCGAAATACTCAACACGATATCAAATCTCTGGTTTAAAAATATCGGCTTCATGAGAAATCACATTGTCGAAACAGATTATAGAAAATTTCCGAAACCTTTCTGCGATCACGATGAGCTGAAAGACCGCGCGGTAATCACCCGAAGAGCAAAAAAAATCGATTTCGAATGCATCGCACGCGGATATATCATCGGCACGGGATGGAATGATTATCAGAAAACCGGAGCTATATGCGGAATAACTCTACCAACCGGGCTTAAACTTGCTGATAGACTCGAAAGACCGATATTCACTCCTTCGACAAAAGCAGATGAAGGTCATGATGAGAATATCGCGTTTGAACACATGCAGAAGGAACTCGGCAAAGAACTTTCTGATAAGATTTCAGAGATGACGCTTAAAGTATTTTCATTTGCCGGAGAAGTTCTCGACAAATGCAATATCATAATTGCCGACACAAAACTCGAATTCGGAATCGTAAAAGACGAACTGATACTGATAGACGAAGTTCTTACGCCTGACTCTTCACGCTTCTGGGAAAAAGAAAAGTACACTCCGGGTGTTTCGCCGTTAAGTTTTGACAAGCAGTATATAAGAGATTATTTAAACACAACAACATGGGACAAGAACTCCCCTGCGCCTGCGCTTCCTGAAGAAGTTGTAGAAAAAACACGCGAGAAATATCTTGAGATTTTAAACAGAATAAAAACAGTTTTGAATTAAATTTTAAAGCGGGCTTCTTTCGAGGTCCGCTTTAAACTAATTATTTGCGAGCTCCCGCCTTTTTCAAAATAACGACGATCGGATCAAGTTCTGCACGTTCTGCCCATAACAAAGCGGTATAACCTGTCTTTTTTGCCTTGCAGTTTACGTCGATGCCGCTCTTTATAAGAATCTTAACTTTTTCAATATATTTTTTAGTCTGGGCTTCGGAAGATGAACCGTATCTTATAGCATCATAAGCAGAGTGCATATTATAAATCAAAGCGTTTTCATTGTCATTATCGACATGGTTGACATCGGCGCCTTTTTGGATAAGATAGCTTACGCTTGCCGGATCAATTACATTAAAAAGAGGAGTAAGATTATATTTATTCGGCTGATTTACTTTAAGCCCCGCAGTTACAAGAAGTTTTGTAGTCGCTAAATTCTTTGATCTGAAAAGTACTGTTTCTCCGTAATTTCCGGTTTTATGAATATCAATTCCTTTTGTGCCGAGCAGAACTCTTACTTTACCGATATTATCAACATCAGCGGCATTAATCAAAGGAGTGTCGCCCTCACTGTCTACGGTATTTACATCTGCACCGGCGGCAAGAAGTTCCGAAAGCATCTTTTTAAATTCGGATTCCGTTCTTTTGCTGTTCTGAAAACTTGCTATCAAATTCAGCGGATCACGGACTTCAATATTCTTATAAGATGCTTTTGCACCTCCGGCAAGAAGCTTATGCATTAAATTATAATTATCATTTGATGCTGCGATATGAAGCGGCATGTTTTTTTCTGAATTAAACGATTTGTTAAGATTATAACCCTTCTGAAGATAAAGCTTCAGAAGATCATTTATATCTTTATCTGTTATCCATGATGTTTTTTCAAGATAAGCGCGGTCAACCTTAATCTTCTGCGATTTCATGATTCGAATCATTTCCTGCTTTTCTGCCTCGGTTGTAACCCATGCAGTCGCACACCATGCTTCAAGCGCGGTACCGCCGGTTTTTTTAGAAACCTGATAAATATTAGCTCCATTATCAATCAGCTTTTTTAGAATAACCGGTTTAAAAGCAAAATTAAGCGGAATCGATCCTTCTTTATTAGGCATATTAGGGTCTGCTTTATATTTTAAAAGAAGATCCACCATTTCGGCATTACCCGCGTGACAGGCTGTAGACAATATTGTATTACCGCTGAAGCCTTTAGAATTCGGTGATGAACCTTCTTTAAGAAGCTTTTCTGTCTGAACTAGATTACGCTGAAGAACTGCAACAAAGATAACCTGTTCACTCGACGACTGAGCTGTTGTTTCACTTCCCGCACAGGAAATAAAAAAGAAAAGAGCTAATGCTGAATAACGCAATGATTTAATTATAGTAATTATTTTCACTTTTTCCTCCATGATGATTCTTTTCAAAAAGCAGAGCTTGACAATTATGTATTTTATAAACATGTCAAATGTTTTATCAAAACAGATTGATCATCATTCAAATGATATCTTAGTCCATAAAACTAATAATGTATAAGATAAAGTTAATCAAAGTTTACGTTACACTTTATCAGAAGTGTTTCAAAATTTCTTTATTTCTTTTTTTTAGATATTTTTAATACATATTAGAAATTAAATTCATAATTCATGTAACTTATTGACAGAAAAACTTATTAAACTATATTGAAATACTTCAAATACCCGTGTCTTATAAACCGGGCAACACTAATCATGGAGAGGATATTATGCGATTATTTAAAGTTTTTACGGTTGTACTGCTGGCATCGCTGTTCTTCAGCATGCCTTCAGAAGCGGGATTTATTAAAAAAATCAAAAACAAAGTAACAGGACAAGACGACAAAAAAGATAAAAAGAAAAAAGAAGAAAAGAAAGAAGTTGCAAAAGAAACCAAGAAAGAAGATAAGAAAAATACTGCAACCGAAACAAAAAAAGAAGAAGTTAAAGTTACCCCTCCGAATGAAGCATTGATTGAACAGCTTTCAGCATTGAAAAATCCGGAAGGAATCGATAATAATGTAAAACCTCAGGCACTTAAAGAAACGCCGGCAGGCAGTGCAGTAGAAGAGTCAAAAAAACAAGGAGTGACCAGCGACGGAACACCTATTACATACATCACAACGAAACAGAAATTCAAGGCTAGCGCCGCGTTTGATCAGCAGATACTGCTCAATCCGTCATCGGACGTTATATATCCCGGATCAGTGCTGTTAGGTCACACAATTGAATCAGGCACTTATCAGGAAATCAGCAAAGGAACAAAAAGACCCATTACCATATCATACGATCTGACAAATATTCAAACCAGCAAAGGAAAAGCCGGAAAAGTTAAGGATACTTTTGTTCCTTCACTTTCAGGATACAGAACACTGCACAATAAAATAATGAATCAGAATCTCGGCACCATATCTACAACATATTCGTTTGAGGCTACCGAAATATTTTCAGAATCAGATTTCGGAATTAAATTTAATTTCGGTGTCGGGTTTAACTCGGGTGTTGTTGAAACAAATATTAAAAGCGGATTTGAATTCAACACAGGATCAAAAAAACGCAAATATATGGTCAAATTCATGGAAACTTTTTATACAGTCGATGTTGACCAGGGTCCCGGAACGTTCATGTACGACAGCTTCAACATTAAGGATTTCAAAGGATACAGACCTGTTTATGTTTCAACTATCTCGTACGGCAGACTCGCATATCTTACAATTGAGTCTGAAAAATCATGGAACTCAATTAAAACAAGTCTTGAAGCGGAAATCGACGCAAAAGTTTACGGAAAATACAATGCGGATTTAAAAGTCGATAAAAGCAAAAGTGAATCAAAGGATCAGATCAATGTAACAGTTATAGGCGCAAAATCAGTTGTCACAAGTCTTGACGGTTTTATGAATATGCTTGTAACAGATAAATTCTCGAAAGAAAATACCGGAAAGATCATTGCCTATAAACTCAGATTTGTGGATGACAATTCTATCGCAAATACAGTTTATAATGATGAATACACACTTGTGAAAACAACTGAACAGCTCGGAAAGGGAATAGAAACCACTTTTACCCTTTATAAGATTAAAACAAATGCAAATGACGGAAACGGGAAGACGCTTGAACTGTACGGCAATATTGACATAACTGACGGGAAGAGAGCAAACAGCTTCTGGAGTCTTCCGAGATCTTCACGTAAGAAATACAAAGAAAAAGGTGAAGCAACTGAAAACGCAAGCTTTACTTATATCGTTCCTAATGAA
>JAKPJF010000209.1 GCA_029554345.1 Spirochaetota bacterium
ATTATCAGAGAGAATATGTTTTCCGGAAAATCATTGCGTGATCTTATTTGCCCGGTTAAGCATCGACCCTTATCAGACAAGGAATTGAATTGTGAAATTCAAGGATGTATATGGAGCTAAAACAATGGGACAGCAGTGAAATGATTTAATATAATAATCGTAATTATCATAGATTATATTGTATCATTTTTTTGATTTAAGCATCTAAAAAGAAACCATCAGCATAACGGAGAACAATGAACTGATGAAAGGCTTTTTTTACTTATTAATATTCTGCTTCTCATTTTTATCGCTCTTTTCGGCTGAAAGATCGACATCAGAAGCTGATAAGACAATTGATCCTCAAAATAAATTCGCAGTTAAGTTATTTACAGAAGCCCCTTTGATGTCTCTTAATGTGACAAACGGTGACAATGAATTATCTTATGATTCAAACGCGAAATGGGCAAGCGGCTTCTCGGTTTCATACAAAAAATTCGGATTCAGCATTTCAAAAAGCTGGTGGTATGATAAAAGCACGGAGAAACATGGAAAAACCAAAACAACCGACTACCAGTTATACATGTTCAAAAAACACATCGGTGTCGAATTGTATTTTCAAAAAATGAAGGGAGTTTACATGGATAATCCCGGAAGCTATGACTATTCCTCCGGAGATGCCGAAACAATACGATCAGACATTAAAACCCGTCACATAGGAACAAATGCATATTATTCATTTTCTGACAATTTTTCCCTTGCAAATGCATTTGACTGTCAGAATATCATTGATAAAAGCAGCGGCTCATTTCTGTTATATCTGGGACTCGATTATACAAAAATTTCTTCAGATTCCGGATTTATCCCGAGCAATGCCGAAAAGGACTTTGATTTCGCGTCAGATGTCAACAATGTAAACGCAGTTAACTTTTATGCTGGTGCCGGATATGCACATGCATTTGTATATAAAGGCTTTTTTGCTGCCGTATCAGTAATTCTTGCTGCGGGTCCGTCTATTACAGAATACAATATGCGAGACAATCAGGATGACTTAAAAAAAGTATACCCGGTTATTCACTATAACATGAAATACTTATTAGGATACAACGAAGATTCTTTTATGATGGGAATTTACGCATTCTGGCATGCTTCAATGTACGGAAAGAAAAACTGTTCAATGCAGATAGATGCCGGAAAAATAGGATTTTTTGCAGGAACACGCTTTTAACCGGACGTTCAGTCTAAAAATAAAGTACTTATAATCAATTAATAAGTTTAACCTGCTTTAATCATTCAAAACTCTTTAATATGTAAATTACGCTTGAAAAAAACAAACGTCTTTTGTCAAATGCCGGGCATTGTTTATTTTCTACTCAGTGTTTTAATTTTTTATTATTTTGTGACATTTTCTTTCTGCTGTATTGTTATTAATTTGAAGTCTATTTCTTTAAGGAGCCGTAAGCAGAAAATGAAATTTCTCGTTTTAATAGGTGCCGTACAGGGACTTTTTCTTTCCTTGGCTCTTTTTTTTAAAAAAGAGAAGCACGGCAAGTTTCTAGCAATATTTCTTTTTCTCTTTACCATTGAACTGTTTACCGAATTTCTCGCTATTGACGTAAAATCAAACGCTGATCTGACTTATATCAACATTCCGTTTTTTTTACTCGAAAATGCAATATTCCTTCTCTATGGCCCGGTTTTCTATTTTTATGTTTCATTCATTACAGCTGAAAAAGAAAAATTAAAAAGGAAAGACCTTCTTCATTTTATTCCTTTCATCGTATTTTCTCTCATTCTTACAGGAATTTTCATACATATTGCCGTTACCGGATTAGAAAATTTGAAAGAATCCAAAGATAGCAAAGGCGAAATAATCTTTTCAGCAATTACCAACATCTCATTTTATCTACAAGTCCTTGTTTATATTTATTTCTCACGCAGATCTATGAACAGGTACAAGAAACGCATTCTTCAAAGTTTTTCAGACATACACAAAATCAGCTGCAGATGGCTTTCAATTCTGATTTATGCCATATCATTTATATGGGCCGCAACATTTTTCTCGACTTTGTGTTCAATCATGTTCAGCGAAAAAGCTGCAGGCATAACTTTGAACATATTCTTTGTCGCTGTAGTTATAATGTTTTTTTCAATCGGATACTTTATTCTTTTGATGCCGGACGTGTATGGAAAAATTCATTCTGAGATAAAAGAAGATTCAGCAAAAACCGAAAAGTATAAAAAGAATTTCATCGAAGATAAAAAGAAAAGAGAATACATTTTAAAAATAAACAAAGCTCTTAACGAAGACAAGTTATATCTTGAAAGTGAAATCACAATCAAACAGTTTTCTGAATCAGCCGGTGTACCGTCTCATCATCTTTCCCAGATATTAAATGACGCTTTTGGCAAAAATTTCTATACATTCATCAATGAATCAAGAGTTGAATACGCGGCTCAGCTTTTAAGCGAAAATCCTTCTGCGAACATTCTTTCGGTTTGTTTTCAGTCCGGGTTCAATTCAAAATCTGTTTTCAACGATGTGTTCAAAAAGTTCAAGGGATTTACTCCATCCGAATTCAGAGAAAGATTTTCATCCAGAATGTATAAAAATACTGAATAGTCCGGTCTTAGAAGTCCGGACGACTATAAAACAAAAATATGTATGATACAAGTGACAAGAAAAGCGGGCTCACTTGTTATAAATAGAAACCGCATATAATTGGAGGACAAAATAAATGAAAAAAATCATTACATCGGCATTCATTACTTTAATGTCAGGATGTCTTTTTGCACAGGAAGGTGCTGACGCATTTGAAGGCATGAGCTTATTTGAAACAGTAAAAGCGGGCGGAAATCTAATGCCTTTCATAATAGCTCTCGGAGTAATAGGACTTACTATTATTATCGAACGGGTTATTTATTATTTCAGAAAAGATGCTTGGACAGCAAACGGTCTCAAAAAAAGACTGGAAACCATTGCTTCAAAATCTACAGCGAAATACCGGGAAGAACTCGAAGATGAACTAAGAGGCGAATTTCAGGTTTTCGCAAGCTCTCTTGAAAAAGGAATGGGTCTTCTTTCCGGATGCGGGAACCTTGCGCCGGTACTGGGATTTTTAGGTACTGTTACAGGAATGATAGGCGCATTTCAGGCTATCGCGGCGGCTACCACAGTAAACGCAAAAGTCGTTGCAGTCGGAATACAGATAGCTCTCATAACAACAGCGGGCGGATTAATAGTAGCGGCTCCGATTCTCTTTGCTTTCTATGTTTTTACACACATAATCCAGAACCGTTACATTCTTTCAGAAGAATACATTGCAAAATTGAGTGCAAAACTCCCGAGGATGTCTGAGAAACTTTCAGACTGAGAGGAATAATGAAAGCAAAAAGATACATTAAATGCTTTCTGTCTAGACAGAAGGCTCACAGCCCGAAACCGAAGGATTATCTTCAGTTTGAAGCTACTTCAATCGGAGATATGGCTTTTCTTCTTTTAATCTTTTTTATTGTTACGGGATCATTTGTTGTCCGTCAGGGAATATTCTTCAATCTTCCTTCAAAGACAGCAGGCGCCGTGAAAGTCGAAGAAAGTAATATCGCAGACGTTTTTCCTGCTAATGACGGATTTTATTACGATGGGGATCTTATTACCAGAGAAAAGCTGAAAGATTCACTTACAGCAAGAATGAAAAACAATCCGAAAACTATCGTCGTAATAAACATGGAAAAAGATGTCAGATACGAACGTCTGGTCGATGCCGTCAGCGCAGCGAAGGAAAGCGGAGTAAAGGAACTTTCACTAAAAGATTTCGCGGAGGAGAAATGAGAAACAGATCGACTCTATCGAAAATCAAACAGGGTTCTTTCGGCGCGAGCATGGCGGATATCGCAATGCTGCTTCTGGTATTTTTCATGTCTACGACCACAACCGAACCGCCGAAGGGTGTTGAAGTCAATCTGCCCAAAGCGCAGAC
Organism: Spirochaetota bacterium; assembly: GCA_029554345.1. Taxonomy (GTDB): domain Bacteria; phylum Spirochaetota; class UBA4802; order UBA4802; family JAFGJZ01; genus JAKJGA01. Next base: position 3,960 of record JAKPJF010000209.1, read on the forward strand.
TAAAGGAGCAGAACAGGATTCAATTTATATCACCATAGGAAAGGATGAAAAGATTTATTTCGACTCGAAGGAAGTCTCTCTTGAACAGCTTCATGATGAACTTGCCATGAGACAGAACGAGAAAGACAGAAGCGTTTCCGTGACGGCTGATAAGGATTTATCATATGAAGCGGTTTCAAAAGTACTGAATGCTCTTCAGGAGCAGGACTTTCTGAATGTTCTTTTTATGTCCGAACCGAATTCGGCGGGAGGGGGACAATGATAAGAGGATTACGAAAACTGTTTCTACTATTACTGAACATTGACGACAATCATCCGTATCTTTTTTCATTCGTGATCTCTCTTTCGCTTGTGCTGTATATTATTTTTCGAACACCGAGCGTCGATCTTTCAAGCGCGGATTTGAGTAATTCAAATGACACGATTCAGTTTATCGATATTGAAAGAATGAGCGCTCCTAAAAGAGTTGTTAAAAAACAGATAAGCACAACAGAAGGAGAAGTCACTGCAGAGAGCACTGACCGCGCAATGGGAACAAATGACGATGCCAATGCAGTTGATATTTCATTTTACCCGAACGTTGCGCCGCCCAAACCTGTTGGAAGACTTAAGAAAATATATCCGAAGAGTGCCAGAGAAGGCGGAATTGAAGCAACTGTAACAACTGAGATACTCATCGATATCAACGGAAAAGTTGTAAACGTCCGAATTATCGGCATCAGGCTCTCGAAGTCCGTTCCCCTTGAAATGGGAAATGTATACAACAGAGACTTTGCATCTGACGCAAAAAAGATTCTGCTCGGCGCTCAATTTTCGCCGCCGGTAGTCAACGGCAAGCGTTCTCCGATAAAGATGGAACTTCCTTTGAAGTTCAAACTTGAAGATTTATGAAAGGTAAAATGATGAAAAAAACTGCAATTCTCATTGGAATCTTTCTTTTCAGTACAATGATTTTTTCAGCTGATGGGGAAATATTTTTAAGTGGAACAGTAACACTACACACAGACTGCAAACCGGTCACCAAGGCAATGGTTATGGTTTTAGAGACTGAGTCTAAGGCAAATACAGATGAATATGGAAAGTTTAGCATTATACTTCCTTCTCCTGGAACATATACGCTCATTGTAGAGGCTGAAGGAAATCAAATTCATCTGGAAAAGATTGTCATAAACTCATCCAAGACTAAAGATATAAAGCTTAAACCTCTTCCGGCAACAAACAATAAAGTAAAACATTCACCAAATGTAATACCGCCGAAACCTGTCGGAAAACTAAAAAAAACATATCCTAAGAGCGCTAGGGATGCAAAAGTTGAAGCTACTGTTGCAACAGAAATATCAATTGATATCAATGGTAAAATAATTAGTGTAAGAATTCTCGGAGTGAAACTCTCAAAGACTGTTTCACTTGAAATTCAAAAACTTTTAAAAAATGATTTTGGAAAGGAGACACTAAATATTCTGATGGGTGCTCAATTTACACCCGCAATAATAGATGGCAAGCGTTCTCCGATAAAGATGGAACTTCCTTTGAAGTTCAAACTTGAAGATTTATGAAAGGTAAAATGATGAAAAAAACTACAATTCTCATTGGAATCTTTCTTTTCAGTACAATGATTTTTGCTCAGGCGAAAATATCCCTGAAAGGATTAGTAATTGATTCAATGACTCGTAAGCCGGTCGATATGGCAACTGTTATGGTTCTTGAGACCAAAACAAAAACTTATACGGATGAATACGGAAGATATAGTGTTTCTTTTCCATCCGCCGGAACATATACTCTTATTGTCAAATCAGAGGGCAATCAGCTTTATCAGGAAAAGATAGTCCTCAGCGCGCCTGAAGAAAGAAACATAGTTCTCAAACCTCTAAAAGTTCAGGGCGGCGCGATAACAATCAAGGGCGAACGAGACATTCAAAAAACTTCACGCTATACAATGACAGTTAAAGAACTCAAAGAGGTTCCTGCTTCTTTCGGAGATTCGATCAGTGCGCTCACTTCACTTCCGAATGTCACACGTACTGACGGTTTTTTCGGTCCGCTTGTGATAAGAGGATCAGATCCTAACTATAACGGCTACTTTATTGACGGAATTCCGATATACAGTCCTTACCATTTCGGGGGGCTTCACTCTGTAATTAACAACAATTTGATGTCAGAGATAGATCTGTATTCATCAGCATTTCCTGCACATTTCGGGTATGCTCAGGGTGCGGTAATAAACATAAACACTGTTGATGACGTTAAAAGGACAGGCGGATATGCCGACATCTCGCTGCTTTCATCAGCTGCTCTCGTTCAGACACCCTTTCTTGAAAAATACTATGAAGACGGAAAAGAAAAAACCAGAAGCAAGGGATATTTTATTGCATCAGGAAGAATAGGATATATTTCTGTTTTTGTTAAAACTGCAGAGGAAATTTATAATCTACTAGGGAAAGACGTAAGCTCACCTCTCCCTTATTACGGCGATTATCAATTGAAGTTCAAGTATTTTCTAAATGATCAGAATTCTCTGACTCTGCTTGTTTTTGGAAGTTATGATAAAATCGATGTAACAATGAAAGACGATTACATGGAAGCGGGCGATGATCCTCTTTGGGAAAATGCAAACTACTATGAGAACAAATATTCTCATGGACAGGGTTTAACGCATACTTATACCCCGAATGATTCACTTAAAAATTCCATTCTGCTTTTTAATTCACTACAAATATCTGAAACTGTAATGCAGATTCCGAAATCATATGATTCACTTCTTTCTGAGGGTATTAATCCTAAAACCAAGCCGCTAATCACGGGTCTCAAAGAAAATATTGCAGTGGATCTTATAAAGGAACATCTGAAACTTAATGCCGGGGCAGAAATTACACACTACTATTTCAGCACCAGCGGAAAGAGTTTCAATCAAAAAAATGATCTGGATGAAAATGCTGGTCTTAATCCCGGAGAAACAGGAAATTTTGAACTTGTAGACCTCGGTTATAAAATTCACAACCAGACACTAGGCGGATTTGCCGAAACAAAAATCAACGCGGGATGGATTGAATTCGTACCAGGCATTCGAGCCGATCATCTGGTTCGAACAAACTCTACAGTCATTGACCCGAGAGGAATGCTTGCAATTAACTTGCCGACAAACACAACCGTATCTTTTGCAGGCGGAAGATATTCATATTTTGTTCAGACATCATCAGCTCTTTTTATTGTAATGCCGCATATTGCTAAAGCTGAATACATTGATCCGATGAGAGCATACCATTCTTCAGCGGGCATTGAACAGAAATTCGGAGATGTCAGCATCAAAGCAGAAGGATTTTATAATGTCTTTAAAGATGATATCACTCTTCACAGATGGGATGATGACGGAACTGAAAGATACTACGCAAATGTCGGAGAACTCCGCACACGCGGAATAGAATTGATGTTAAAAAAAGACATAAAAGAAACTGAAAACGGATTTTACGGCTGGATCAGCTACACCCTTGACAAATCACAGTATAAAACAAAATCGATGACAAGCGATCCCGATTATTATGACAAGTGGATTGATTCATATTACGACATGACTCATGTCATAAAATTGGTTGCTGCGTTTAAACACAATCGCCACACATTCTCGGCACGTTACCAATACAACACTTCAAAACCTTATACTCCGATTGCTTCAGGGTCTCAGGACACAAGCTATGTTGATCCGGATGATCCAAATCACGAACGCTGGGTGCCTGTTTCGGGAGAACGAAATTCAAAACGCTTTGCGCCAACATACAGACTTGATTTAAGATATTCATATAAGCAGAATTATGAATGGGGTTACTTCAGCTGGTATGCAGAATTGATCAATGCCACAAGTTCGCTTGAAGAATTTCTTTCATGGGATTATCGGTATGACTATGGGGCATCAAATCCGGAAATACGCAGACAGGGAATTCCTGTTCTTCCGAATTTCGGAGTAGAAATAAAATTCTGATGGAGACAAAGATGAAATACATTTTAGCAACAGCCGCGGTCATTATTATATTAAATGCCTGCACTTCTTTTCATAAAACAGGAGTTGCATCTGAACCGCTTGCCGGAAAAACTATTTCGGAAAATCTCGGACAAACCGAAGGAAGCGATTTAACTTTCAGATTTCTTTGGTACATGATAGGAATGCCCGATTTTGATTCTGCAATGAAAAGAGCGAAAGATAACAAAAAAGCCGACGCGGTTATCAATGCAGAGGTTAAAGAAACAAGATACTCTTTTATACTCTTTTCAATCGACAGCATCAATGTCAAGGGTGAAGCCGTTAAGTTCGCGCAGTCCGAACAAAAAGACAAAACCAAGGGGAAAAAGTAATGAAAAAATTATATCTCATCATCATGGTTTGCCTGATTTCGGCATGTACAAAAAACGTAAAACTTATTGATTACAAAGAATCCGCAAAACCGATGACATCTCAAAACTACGAAGTCATTGCAGAAAGCGAGGGCTTAAGTTCTTCTTTCAAGCTTCTGTTTTTCGCCAATCTTTCAGGTGATGAAGCTGATATCGCAAAAGCTGAAGAGTATGCGATTTCGAGAGAAGCAGCTGATAATTTGATCGGTGTCAGCTATTATGAAGAAACGGTTTATATTCTTCTCGGCAAAGTGAAAGCGTATTACGTTAAAGGGACAGCAGTTAAATACAAATAGTTTGATCATCTGAAAATAAAGGCTTCGGCATCAAACGAAGCCTTTATTTTATTTTAATTCCGATACCTTTGACGGTTGCCCTGTACGATACAGCGAACAGTATTAAAATCAAAAGCAATGTCATCATAGAAGGCAATAATCCCGGAAGAGAACCGCTTCCGATATAGACATATCGCGTATAAGAAATCATTACAGCAAAAGGATTATAAGAATCAATCTGCCGGAAAAGAGCCGGCAAAGTTTCGATGTTGAAAAAGACTCCGCCGAGATAAACCAGCGGCGAAAGAATCAATATTACAATAAAATTCGATTTCTCAACAGAATACATATAAATTCCGGTAAGATAACCGGCAAGTGAAAGAATCAATGACACCACACCGACGATCAGCCAGAAAAATACAGGATTAGCAATCGTATAACCGGCAAACAATCCGGCCGCAAGATACGTCATTATGCCCACAAGAAAACCTCTCAGTGCTCCTGCAATTACGAAGCCGCCGAGCCGGCCTAAAGGTTTCATCGGAAAATAATTGAATTCTTTGATTGTGTCCTGATATTTCATCATTATTATTGAAAAAACCGGATTCTGATATGCCGAACTCACTACGGCGGAAAAAATGAGTCCCGGGGTTATGAAACTGATATAATCAAATCCCTTTACGGATTTATCTCCATGTCCTGCAAAAAAACCGGCAAAAATACCCAGAAAAAGAATATTGGAAATAAAAGGAGCAACCAGAGTCTGAACTCCAATCAGCATAAAACGCCTTATTTCTCTTATTACAAGAGTCTGAAAACTTACATAGTAACGGATGAATATTTCCCTTGAATTCAATTTCTTCCTCCTTTTTCTGTCAGCCTGACAAAAAGCTCTTCAACACCCGGAGATGAAATATTCAGGTCATCTATTTTTTCTTTTATCTGATTGAGAGATGAAATCAGTTCCGGAATTTTATTTTTCGGAACTTCCAGAATTTTGTTTATACCTTTGTTCTCCCTGATCATAGAAGAATCAATAATTTTTGACATATCAAAATTAACCGAAAGCTTGACGATTAAAAAATCGCCTGCCATTTTAAGAAATTCTTTTTTCGGTTTATCCGCAATCAAACGGCCCTCATCTATCAAAAGAATACGTGAACAAAGCTCCTCCGCTTCTTCAAGATAGTGCGTTGTCAGAAGAATGGTCATCCCTTCTCCGTTCATTTCTTTGACAAATCGGTAAAGGTCATGCCGTAGATTTATATCAACTCCGGCAGTAGGTTCATCAAGAATAAGAATTTTGGGCTTATGAAGAAGAGCTTTTGCTATCAGCAGTCTGCGCTTCATGCCGCCGGAAAGACTTCTGACAACTGAATTCATTTTATCAGCCAATGAAAGTCTCTCCGCGATGTATGCGATATAATCACTGTTATTCCGCATACCGTAATAGCCCGACTGCAGATTAAGAATTTCTCTAACGGTAAAAAAATTATCAACAGCGATTTCCTGAGGCACAATTCCTATCGCGGTTTTCATTTCAACTCTATTCTGGTCAATATTATAACCGGCAATGCTGACATTGCCCGAATCACGTACGACGACTCCTGAAATAACATTTATCAGAGTAGTTTTGCCGGCACCATTCGGACCTAGAAGTGCAGCAAATTCGCCTTTCTGCAGTTCAAAACTTACATCATCAAGAGCAAGCTTGCTGTTTTCTTTATACTTTTTGGATAGATTTTCGACTTTAATCATTTGTTCTCCGGAAGCAGCATTCATTCAAGCAGTTAAAAACCAAGTTCTTCTTTTACTATAACAACATGTACGGATTCCTTTGGAAAAGATCTGTGAAGTACTGTGGTTACTCCGCATATCCGGTTTTCCGATGAACAGTCAGAACATTCACCTGTTATCGTGCATGGATTCTTTGTATCAAAACGGATGTTGTTCAAAACAGAAGCCGTATTCTTCTGCCGGTCAAGAGCGGTGATTAAATCATCAGTTATTTTTGTCCATGATGTAACCACTATTCTTGTTTTCGGCCCATAAGTCATTCCGCCGCAGCGGTTTCCCCACATATCAATGAAAGTCAACTCCCCTGTTTTGGTCAGGGCATTGCATGATGACACAAAATAATCCGCACCAAGGGCGCTTATCTGAAGAAGTCTTTTCTGTTCAGCGGAAAGTGTTCCGTCATTTCTGTCATATAGATTCGGGTATTTTTGTTTTGTAAATTCATCAAAAAAACCGATTTCTTCCAATGTTCGAGAACCTCCGAAACCAATTGATGATTGGAGCGGAATAATTTTTACAAGATAATCAAGGGCGTCTTTTGCAGAATCGGCAACATGTACTGTAAAAAAATTTTTGCGCAATGCCTGAGCTGTTTTTGATATAATGATGTCTTTGAGTTTATTCTTTTCTTTCATCGGCTTTCCTTATAATTATTTACATCGATGCACAGACTAAGTAAAGACAATGAATCGTTAATTTCGTCAATTTCATTTTCAGCCAAGGGATTGCCCACAACCTCAGTTTCAACTATCTCAAGTAGTGAGACCTGGGCAGCCGTTGCAGTGAGGAGATTATACTTTCCTTCAGCTTCGCCGAAAGGAAGCTTGTCAAAAATCATCAAACCCTTTGATTCACTGACTCCGTCAATATTAATTCCGGAAGGAATGTTTTTTAAAACATCTTCTTTCTTTGCTTTGCCAAGAGAATAAAACATAATACGGAATTTCCCTGTTTTTATAAAAATCAACTTACGGTTTTTTTCAAACTTTTCATTTATGATTTTGATTGTGTTTTGATAAAGAACATTCTTTATTTTTTCTATAAGAACATCTCCGTCTATCGGTTTAATGATATAATCGTTCCCGCCGGCCTTCATACCTTCCATTACATCATTTTTCGCATTTTTAGCGCTGATAAATATAATCGGAATATTTTTAAACCGATCATCCTGCTTCATCCGGGCTGCCAGATGAAATCCGTCTTCATCAGGCATCATTATGTCAAGAAGAGCAATATCAGCTCCATAAGCTTCCAGTCTTTTCCAGAAATCTGAAGCACTTTCAACGACAGTCGTCTTAAAATCAGAAAGAACATCGGAAAGAAGAAACCGGTTAGCATAAATGTCATCAACTGCGAGAATTCTGATTTTTTTGCTATTAATCATTTGCACACATCCTTTCAATTAAATTTATAAGAAGTTGATCATCAACCGGTTTTGAAACATATCCGCTGAAACCCTTATCCAGTATTTCTGATTTTTCTTTTTCCATCGCCCTTGCCGTAACCGCAATAACCGGAATGGAGTCATATTGCTTCATTTGTCGGAAAAGACGGAGTGTTTCAAATCCGTCCAGTTCAGGCATCATAATGTCCATCAATACAATATCCGGTATCCAAGAAGATATTTCATTTAAAAACATTTTTCCGTCAAAAGCGAATTTCAAATCATACCGCGGGTCAAGCATCAACGAAAAAGTCATTCGATTTATTTTTTCGTCATCAACGATGTAGATTCTTCGTTTACCTGAATATTTTATAACTTCTGCTTTATCACCTGTTTCGGCATTACTCGACGAAACCCCTTCTCCGTACGGAAAAGAAAAAACTACTTTTGTTCCAGCACCTTCAACACTGCTCAAAACAATACTGCCTCCTATAATATCAGCCATCTTCTTTGACAGAGGCAGTCCAAGACCGCTTCCCGCATGCTTTTTTGTCATAGGATGACCGATCTGATAGAACTGATCGAAAACTTTATCTATTTCAGATGGAGCAATACCTTCACCTGTATCTTCAATAATTATAACCGCACTTGCATTTTCTGCTTCTACCTTAATCTTGATAGAACCTTTGTCAGTATATTTTGCCGCATTTCCGCATATATTCGTAAGAATCTGATTGACCTTCGAAAAATCCGAATTAACGGCAGCAGGAATATTATCCCCGATTATTAATTCAACCTCAATCTGCTTATCCGCAGTCAGTGTTTTAAGCATTTCAAATTGTTCATTAACAAGTTTTTTCAGATCAAATAAAGACGGATTAAACTCCATTTTACCGGCTTCTATCTTGGCAATATCGAGAATATCATTGATGAGAAGAAGCAGCCGGTTTCCGCTTTCGTTTATCAGATTCAAACCCTCGTTTTGCCTTGTAGAAAGATTTTCAGAATCCTTCTTGGCAAGCATCTTCGATATTCCGATAATGGCATTCAATGGTGTTCTAAGTTCATGGCTTACATTCGCAAGAAAACGGCTTTTTTCAACATTCGCAGCATCCGCTGAACTTCTTGCTATTTTAAGTTCTTCTGCGGCGAGTTCTCTCTGCACAGCAACTCCGAGAGCTGAAGCAAATGAGGATAATATATTTTTTTCAGCCTCGCTCCATATTCTCTCCTTTTCACAATCATCAAAACCTACAAATCCCCAAAACTGATTATTCAAATGAATCGGAATAATCATTATCGATTTAATCCCCTGCGGTTCGAGTGCATCTTTGAGCTGACTTCCGAATGAGCTGACTATTCCTGAAAAAATACGTTTCCGGATTCCTGCATTAAGAAGTTCAGGAACAGAATCAAGAGGAACATAAGTCGTGTAAGGAGATCCCATCTGAGAAGGAATACCTTCTTCAGCCCATTCGTCAGTCTGAGTTGAAAAAAGATTACCGTCATCCGCGCTGTAATTTCTAAATAGATATACCCTGTCTACACCGGCTGCTTTACCGATTTCTTCAATGCAAAACGGAATGGTTTCATCGACACTATCGGAATAAAAAAGCTGTTCGATGCTCATCGCAACTGCAAAAAGAATTTTATCCTTTCGGTGAAGTTCAGTTTCCATTTTTTTACGTTCAGAAATATCCCTAAAAAAACCGGTTATTCCTATTGCTTCTCCGTCTGAACCGAAAAGGGTACTTTTATGCGTCTCGATCCATTTTTCTCCGGATTCGCTCACGATCAGATCTTCATGCGATTTTCTGCCGCCGGAATTAATTATTTCTTCATCATCCTTAAAATAAAAATCGGCGGTGTTTTTGGGAAGAAATTCATCAGCAGTCTTGCCTATAATTTCGGATTCGTTAAGTCCGAAAAATTCAGTAAACATATTGTTTATAACTTCAAATTTTCCATCTCTGTCCTTCATCCAAGCAAGAAAAGGAAGATTATTAATAAGCGCCTTTTTCTTCTCCTTGCTCATTATGAGCTCACACTCAACTCTTTTGGTTTCACTTATGTCGGTATGAGTTCCGACTATTCGCAGAGGCTTGCCCTCTGGGGTTTTTTCTACCACCCTGCCGCGGGTAAGAATCCATTTGTATTTTCCATTTTTACACAAAAGCCTGTGCTGGCATTCGTATCGCGGAGTTTTACCTCTGACACATCTTGTCAATGCACGGCGTATATCATCAAGATCATCCGGGTGAACACGGCGCTTCCATTCGCTAAGACGGTTTTTTATTTCATCATCATTATATCCAAGCATGCTTTTCCAACGGCTTGAATAGAAAACAGCGCCCGTCTGAAAATTCCAGTCCCAGACACCGTCACCGCTGCTTTCAATCGCATAAAACCACCTTGAATCATTACTGTTTTCTGAAGTGTCCATTTGATCATTATCTCTCAAAAAATAATTAATTCAAGTTTTTTGCAGACGATGTCCGGTTAACTGATTAAATAATTATTGACTAAAAACACCTTCAGCGGACTTTTCAATTATGAATAAATTAACAAGCCGTCAGAGAAAAGAGCTTAGATCGCTCGCGCATCACATGGATTCGATAGTTAAAATCGGAAAACAGGGAATAACAGACCAGTTGATAAAAGCTATAGGGATAGCTCTTGAAGATCATGAACTAATCAAAGTTAAGTTTGTCGACCATAAAGATGAAAAGAACAGCATGGTGCCTCAAATAGCGGAAAAATGTTCTGCGGAAATTGTCGGAACTATAGGAAATATTATCATACTGTACAAAGAAAACGCTGATCCGGAAAAAAGAAAAATCAAAGTTTAGCTCTAATATTCAAGAGCCATTACTGATTCTTCCTCTCCGTCAGATCTCTCAAAAATCAAAACGTTATCATTTATAAAAATGTAGTTAAATCCGTTTGTGTTAAGTCTCCAGACTTCACAATCGGAAAACGGAGAATACCCTTCATTAGCGGAGCTTTTTATCATTATTGAATCGTCGACATATGCCCAGATGTAAACAGATCCGCCTATCGCTGAAGGTTTGACGGGGGCGCAGAAAAATTCCGAACGGTCATCAAAAACTAAATACGTCTCCCGATCCGCGATAAATCTCCGCTTGCACAATAGTTTTGAAAAAAAATCCCTTTTGCCTTTGTCATTCAAAAGCAGATATTCTTTAATCAATTCGGCGTTTCGTTTTTCTGAAAATTCCGAATAAGCAATCTCAGTTGAAGATCTCAAATCGGAAAAGAAATACTCGCACAGAAAACCAAATTGGAGCTTTGCAGCAAAGATAAATGCTGCTGCAGCCGACAAAATTAAAAGTACGAGAATTATTTTGACCGGTTTGTATTTATTAAATAATTTCACAGAGTTTTAAACTTCCTCGTTTTATAATACTCTTGCTGATGCTGACCTGCTTTTTTCAAATAATCCCTGTATTTTCCGCAAATTTCCGGAAATTCCGCAGCTATATTGTTTTTTTCCAATGCATCTGCATCAGTATCATAAAGCTCTTCCTTTCCGTTATCGGAAAGAATATACTTCCATTTGCCGTCCCGAACTGATCTTTTTATTTCATCCCAGTCCGTATAAGAAAAAGCCATTCTTTTTTTATGCTTTGATATTAGAGATATTCCCTGAAAGTTATCTTCCTGTTTTATCCCTGCAAAATCAAGAGCAGTCGGAAGAATATCAACGTGGCTTGATACTCCGGGGTATTCTATTCTGCGTTTAAAAATATTCTTCCCATAGATCATAAAAGGAACATGCACGTTCTCATCATAGACGTGAATGGCATGAAGATAATTTCCGGGATGCTGGTAGAAAGCCTCTCCGTGATCGGCAAAAATAAAAATTAAGGTGTCTTCAAGAAGTCCGCCTTTATCAAGAGAATCAATGAGCTCGCCGAGACAATAATCTGAAAAATGAAGCGAGTTCACATACTGCATCCAGGTCTTTTCCTTTTTGCCCGAAGCTTTTGCAATCTGATTTTCAGAATAAAGATAAAATTCCTTAAATGGGAAAGTATACGGATGATGAGGCAGAAGAGGAAATATTGCAGCAAAAAAAGGTTTATCTTTTTCTTTTCCGGCAAAATCGACAAGAGGCTTTATCATTGCTCTATCATCAAGACTATACGGAGTTATAACTTTATATCCTCCGGGTTCAAGCGTTTTAATGTCACGGATGAAATCGATTTTTCTGTCTTTTAAATAACCGATATGATTAAAATTTCTCAAATCACCTGAATGCAAAAGAGCCGTTCTATATCCGTTTTCCTTAAATATTTCAGGCGCTGATTTAAAGGGAATTTTTGAATCATGCATCGGTATCCACATCTTTTTCAGAGGATTATAAGCAGATGTAAAAACATTATAAAGTGCATTAACAGAGAGCGGATAATGCGCATAATGACGCTTAAAGCTGATGCTGTTTTGCGACAGTTTTTCCCAAACCGGCATTACAGGCTTTCCGTCAACTTTCATTCCGATATAGTTTTGTGCGGTAGACTCAAAAAAGTAAAATATTATATTATATTTTTTCACTGCTGTCCCATTGTTTTAGCTCCATATACATCCTTGAATTTCACAATTCAATCCCTTGTCTGATAAGGGTTGATGCTTAACCGGGCAAATAAGATCACGTAATGATTTTCCGGAAAACATGTTTTCTCTGATAACGC
>JAKPJF010000030.1 GCA_029554345.1 Spirochaetota bacterium
ATTCTTTTATTCAATCCATTACAAATAATGCTGACCTGCAAAAGACCTTATTATGCCTGAATAGTAATTTATGGATGAATGGAGAGGAATTCAATGATTTGTTGATCCAATATGCAGAAAACTTCTTAGCTAATGATTGACAGATTCAATTATGAATTTCTGATAGTGTACCAACCAGTTTGTCTTGATAAAAGGCCATAAGCACCCGGACAATCAGGAGCGGGAAATGCTACCTGACAGCCTGCTCAGTTGGTTCGGTGCCTGTACTTCACCGCACCCGGCTCAATTGGTCCGGTGTCTGTACTTCACCGCACCCAGCTCCTCATTCGCCTTTACTTTCTTCTGCTTCAGGCCCTCCTTGTAGGCGATCAGCTTTTCCATGACAGCAAGGTCACCGGTAGTAATCATCTGCGCTGCCAGGATACCTGCATTCAGCGCTCCGTCAATGGCAACAGTTGCAACAGGAATCCCGGGAGGCATCTGAACGATGGCCATCAATGCATCCATCCCGTCAAGTGATACCTTCACAGGCACTCCGATTACCGGCACTGGGGTCATCGCAGCTATCACTCCCGGCAGATGATCCGCCATGGCCGCGCCTGCAATAATCACCTTTATTCCCCTGTCTGCTGCACTGCGGGCAAACTGCTCAGCAGCCTCCGGCGTGCGGTGCGCCGAGAGCACGTAGATCTCAAAGGGGATTCCCACACTGTCAGAAAACTCCGCAGCCTTCTCCATACCCTACGCCCTGTGCCAGGTGTTCTGTGCTCATTTCCCCATGCCCATGCCCATACCCGTAGCTTTTTCTGCCCTTAACTGCATTCAGTTGAAAAAAAATCATTTTTCATGCAGCGTTTCGGCAATTGGTTTCGTATTAGTTTATAAAGAGGCCATGCGAAAAGGAAGCTTTCTTTATGGAAAAAGTAAATAAAAGCAGCACGAAAGAATTTGAAATCTCATTTTTTTCGTAACTTGCTTGTTGATGTTTAGCATGACTTCTGATTGTTATTAATAGTTTTTTAAGGAATTCTAATCACTGAAAGCGGAAAAAAATAGGATCATGAAGAAACTAATTTTAGCTGTCATTTTTATAATTTTTGTTTCATGTAATAAAAATGAGCCCTACACACCTCCTTTCGACCCTAAAAAAGCAATACTGGGAAAATGGGAATTGATCCAAATAGGCAATTGGCCTAATATGTATGAATGTACTCCATGGGGATACACAGAGTATTTAAAAGACAGTATTATAAGTATACATGAGTATGAAACTGGAGAGTATTACATCTCTAATATGAAATATTGGATAGACGATTCATTATTTCATGAAAAATATATACGAGAAGACGGACATGTGTTTATTCAGAATTATTCATATGAGTTTTATGAAGATAAAATGCGTTTGAATATGCTTGATGCATTGCCAATTTTTGAAACTTTGATTTATCAACGAATAAAGTAAAAATATGAAGAAACTAGTTATTGCAGTCTTTATAATGATGATTACGTGGAGTTCATTCGCGCAAGAAACTATCCTTTACAAAAATGCAAATGGAGTTCTTGAGTCTGTAGAATTTTCAGCAGATGATAAACGTGTAACAATTCCGGCATCGGCTGAAATTTTCTTTAAAGAAATGCTAAAAGTAAAACCGACCGACGAATTCAGAAAGATAATGCGCAGGCAAAAACAAAAAGAATTTGTCCACGAACATTACGAGCAGTATTATAATGGGGTTAAAATAGAAGGCGCAGGGTATAGCTTCCATTATAAAAACGGAAAAATGTATTTCGCACATGGGCATTATGTAGTTGTTAGTGACATAAATACCAAACCATCTATTACCGGGCATGCGGCGATGACGCATTTTGCCAAATATAAAAATATACCGGAGAAAGCGATTAACGATTATATAGCGGAATTGATTAGTAAACCACCACCGTCAAAGACGGTGGCTTTAATAAAACAACCCTCTAAAAGAGGGTAAAATCATCGCGTTCTTTCTCAGTCTTTCGTTCTTCATCCTCTTGATACTTGACGTATCGGCGGATCATCTCTTCATTGATGC
>JAKPJF010000038.1 GCA_029554345.1 Spirochaetota bacterium
TGGATATAGCTGATTTAACAAATATTGGAACAATTTTAGCCGTAATCGAGCAATCTGAAAAATATTATCAACTAGGTTACAAGTATCCTTGCTTTGAATGCAGTTTATAACTCCTATTTACTTAGTAGTTCAGTTGGGGAAATTCCCCAACTGAACTATATCCGAAGATTCCATCTATTTCTCCAAGACCCAAACATTCCATTCAACGCCGAAGGAACTTTCCATCATGGATATCTGTGAAGAAACTGTGTCATCTGCTCCTGCAGAGTCCTGCATAGAAAGAGAATCAATCCTTGAATCAATCTTTTTGATTTTATCATTCAACCGGATAATGGCTTTATAATTTGAATAGAATCCTTTCTTATTATACGAACGGATCTGTTTTTCAATCCGCTCTCTTTCTGCCTGAAGTCGTTCGATTTGATATGACGGAAGTTTTGCTTTCAGTGTATCAAGTTCCGCGTTTCGCATTCTTTCAAGTTCGATAATTTCTCCGAGTTCTCCGGACATGGCGCAAATCAAAGTTATAGTTGATTCAGTTGGAGAATGCGATACGCGGATGTAATCAGAGTTTTTAATGTCAGGTCTGTAATTCTTGAGCTTGATTGTTCCGGAGATAATGCAGTCAGGAGGATTTTCTTAATACATTGAAGAACTTTGACAAGAAATATTTGGATAAGAATAAAAATAATTATAATGAAATTTTCTTGACCACCTCCACCTCTGAGGTGTATGTTTTGAAATGTATTTCTGATATGTTTTTAACATGACGGATATAAATAATAATAAGCGGGTTTTTTCATACACAATACGGATTTTTTTTGAACCGAACTTTTACCGGTCGGTTTTTTGTTAAAGAAATTCATATATATGTTAAATAGGTATATTTCTAATCATGAATGAAACATTATTTAAAATATTTTCAAATATATGTCATCAGAATCCTGAAAGGTCGCTGTTTATCGCAGGCAATCAACTGCCTCTTTGCGCAAGATGCACCGGTATATATTTATTTATGTTAATAGGTATTATCTTTTCATTTCTGTTTATCAAAAAAACAGGTAAAAGATATTATATTTCAGTAATAATTTCAATTTTCATTAATTTCCTCACTTTCATCGATGGCTTTGATAGCAACATAACGCGATTAATTCTCGGATCTGTTCTGGGATTTAATATAGGTGTGCTTTACAGCATATCAATAAAACTACTACTTACAAGAGGTTCAAAATGAACAAAAGAATTATCGGTGCAGCAGGTTTTGTGTTCTGCACAGCGCTCACTCTGTCAATTATGCTGGCGTGCGCAGATGACAAGGATTCATCATCAAATTCGGAAAAGGATTCAAAAGTAAAAGAAAGTGTCTCTCTTCCAAAAGCGGGAGAAATCGTAAAAACAGATAAGTTTGAAATAACTCTCACATCAGTATCAGTTTCCGGCATAGTCGGGGATAAATATTTCGGAGAAAAAGCACCTGAAGGCGCAATATTTCTTATAGTTAATTACAAAAGTAAAAACATTACTAAAGAAACTATTAGCGCTTATGATTTGCCTAAAATTGAATCCATATCTGATCCAAACGGAACAACATACAGTGAAGCCGCTTCAGCAACTATGTATTATAAAACCTCAAAAGGGATAGATGAAAAACTTATTAGCAAACTGAATCCTGGTATAACTGAAAAAAATGCGGTCATTTTTGAAGTTTCAAGCGATCTTTGGAAAAATAAGGGATGGAAAGCTCTTGTAAAAGCAGATAAAAAGATCGAGTTTGAGTTAAAATAAATATAATTCAGCCGGTAGTAAAATACCGGCTGAATTATAAAAAACTTTTTCCATAAAGTCATTAATTCACCTATTTTATATAAATTTTCCGATTCCCTCTATTTCTCCAAGACCCAGACATTCCATTCAACGCCGAAGGAACTTTCCATCATGGATATCTGTGAAGAAACTGTGTCATCTGCTCCTGCAGAGTCCTGCATCGAAAGAGAATCAATCCTTGAATCAATCTTCTTGATTTTATCATTCAATCGGATAATGGCTTTATAGTTTGAATAGAATCCCTTCTTGTTATAAGAGCGGATCTGATTTTCTATCCGCTCTTTTTCTACCTGAAGCCGTTCGATTTGATATGACGGA
>JAKPJF010000075.1 GCA_029554345.1 Spirochaetota bacterium
ATTATTGTTTTAGTATTCATTCTATTATCATCCATCTACTATACCTTTTATCATTTTGTAAAATAACACTACACTTGGTAATTATTGAAGTATTCATTATTAAGATCTGTTTTCTTTATAATTTCTAAAAATTAAATATTATAACAATGCTTGATTTTCACAGATAAACACTTCCACCAGCAAAGCAAAAAATCTTTCATCATCACAAGCTTCCATACTCATTCTAAAAAACTTTTTATACAACAATATTCCGTCTGTCAATATTAATTAACCAATCCTAACCTGCCTCGTTACAATAACAATCACCTCTAAGGCGGTGGTCAGTTTTTTTCGAGAAAAATAACCGAAAGTGAGCATTCAGCCCAAAGAAGGCATTTCACGGAGGGATTGGAGGGAGGTGAATGCACTTATTTTAAATAATAATTAAGATAGAGGGAACTGTTTCAATATTAATATTACATTTAACTACAACAATTCTAATCTTTTTACTATCAAGTGATCTGATAAATCTTCCTTTATAATTCAGAGACGATATTTTTCAAGCATGACTCTTGCTTCTGCTGTTAGAGTTGGAAAATGATACTTTCCATCATCCTTATTCCATGATTTTGTATTTTTAAATTTTGGTAGATACTTTTTCAAAAGAATATCATGTGGATAAAGATACCAAGAAGATTCGGATTTATCGTTGAAGCAAATAAATATGTCTTTTGATTGATACTTTTTTTCAAATGTTAGTCTTCCTTTCAATTGAACTTTTAGCGTTCTATTTCCATCGAAGCTGATAGCCAAAAAATCTGCGCCCATCCAATCATCCGAAAGTTTTATTGTTGTATAGCCATATTCTGCAAAAAGAGCAGAAACTCTTTGGAAGTTATAAATTTCTTTTTGGCGCGGATTCAATTTATTATAATTAACAAGCTCTCCAAGAACACTCATTCAAACACCTTTCTGAGCAATCATTATACAAATTTATCATGTTGTCAAGATAATCTTTTAACTATAGCAAAATACCCCGCCCCTCTTCGAAAACATACACTTCAAAGGTGAACGTCATTGTTTTTTACAAAAACAGTATTTTCTAAATTCTTCAGAATAAAATAAATGACATCAACAACACCTAAATCATTCGGCGAAGCCGAATACCAAGGCGGTAGGATAACCGCCATCGAGGCGCTTCACAAGCAAACAGGAAGTTTGCAAAAAAGCGCCTCGTTAATAAGCGCAGACTATCGCTGCCATTACGTAGTAATGCGCGATAGGTCTGTCGCGATTAAGAGCGGGCGGGGATTTCACCGTCCAACGCTAACGGGCATCCTGCCCGCGTTGGATTTGCGTCATCCTGACGCTCAGGAAAAGGCTGGCCGTGTGCTCACGATGAGCACGAGCGAGGCGGCAACACGATGTTGAAAGCCGCCAAGGATGAAGCCCGATCCCTTTTGATCTTCTGCATGAGACCATTCAAAAAACGAATCTATAAGGCGAAGCCTTATGTGGTTGCCCAACTCATGGGCAGAAAGTGAACGGTTATCAAAGGCGGAGCCTTTGAAGCCCGCCCGGCTCTAGGGCATCGCGCATATAATTATTTCCAATATTCCCCTGAATTAATTTGCCTTTCATTAAATTATGAGATATAATAAATCATCATGCATGGCATGTTTTCTGCAATCCATCTATTGTGCATTATCCAAGGAGGATTTATGAAATTATTTAAATCATTGCTTGTTACGATTACACTTTTATCTATATTCTCGTGCGCGGGGGGTTCCTCCGGATCAGCAGGATCATAGATTCTGCCTCAGGATGAAGAAACGGCATCCCAGACAATTGGAGATACTCCTGCAGCTGCAACGGAAAATCCCGTAACGATTCCATCTGCAGACGAAAGCACTTATAACGCCGCAGTTCCGGAAAATGAAACTACCGCAGATTCATCCAAGGAGTCAGATACTGCCGATTCAACTAAGGAATCGAATGCAGCAGACGAAAACAAAACAAACAACGCAAAACAGGACACCACTGTGCCGGGGAATAATGATTCAGGAACAGGTTCCGACAGCAAAACAGCGGACAATATTTCTCCTGACAACAATGAAACAGCATCAGACAAAACAGAATCCGCAGCGTCTGAAAACAAGAGTACTGAGTCTGCAGCAAATACCGAAACCGTAATTGCTTCTGACGATGAAATCTCCGTCGATGACGATGAGGAAACAGCTGATACAGCATCTACGGCAGATGAGAAAGCGTTTAATTTCGCCACCAGCATCGAACTTCCTGCTCATATTGAATTCAAGGACAAGGCAACAGGCAAAGCGATTAAAGGTGTTGAAATTTCAGTATACGATCCGGAAAATGAAAAAGTTCTCGCAACAGCTTTCTCCGACAGCAAGGGAATTTCCGAATTCATTATAACCGGGCAGTATACCGGTTCCCGGATAGAAATCGTTTTCAGAAAAGACAACTATACTCCAATTAGAGGATATTATATTGAAAGCAACGATATAGCATCAATTTCCGAACTTGTACGCACGATTGAACTTAATCCGATTGCTTCTGAATCCGGGAAAGCAAAAGACGGCGGATCGATAATTGCGGATAAAGACGGAGACGGAATTGCTGACGAGAACGACGAGTTCCCGGCCGACAAATCAATCGCGAAAGTTGAGAAGCACTCCTACATACTCGCCTTTGAAGACCGCTATCCCGGCATCGGCGATGCGGATTTCAACGATGCAGTCATCAAGTATGACATAAATGAATTCATTTCATCAGAAAATACAGTACCGAAAATCGTAATTCGTTCTCAGGTTCTTGCAGCCGGAACTAACAAGAGCGCCGTATTCGCAGTCAACGTCTCCGGAAAGAGTTATACACTTATAGAAAATCTTAAAGCAGATATAGCTGACGGCTGGAATACCCGCTCGAACGACAAGTACCTTCCGGGTAAAGTCAACGAAATGGTAATCGAATTCAGCAAGCCTCTTGAGAGAAAAACAATCGGAGCTGTTCCATATGACCCTTATCTTATTGCAAACGGCGCACATCATGCAAAAAAAGGAAAAATCAAGTCGGCAAACGAGATACACCTTAGTTTCGTAAAAACTCCGTATAAGAAAACCCGTTTTGCAAAAAACGGTCTCACTTACGCGCTCCTTCTTCCTTCTGACTGGGTATGGCCGGCCGAAAAAGTGGGCGGCATTTTCAGAGCGTATCCGGATTTTGTAAAATGGTACAAATCAGGCGGAAAAACAAATACCGACTGGTATAAAAGTTATGATTCGGAACGGATTTTCAAACAAGCCGTATCGACATCATCTATCGCAGGATACATTATGGATAATAAGCTGATGAGCACTTCTGTACTCATCCTCCTGATCGTCATGTTCGCCGGAATGATAGTTCTTGTAAGACATTATAGACTGAAGCGCAACTAGAATAACAACAATTCAATGAACTAAAACAAAAGCACCGCTAACAGGTGCTTTTGTTTTAGCTACAATAAACAATTATGTTCACTCATCTAAAAATGTGTTGAGTTTTCATCAAGTTCCGGATTATTTATTCATATATTATGAATATCGGCAATACATTAAAAATAATACTATCGGCCGTTCCAGCGGCATTATTCCTATATCTTTACTGTAGAAGAATCGGCGAAAAAAAACATTTCCCGATTTACGCGGAGTCTTTCCTTCACGGTGTGTTCGTATCATTAATCGTACTTCTTTTCAACAGTTTCACCCACGAAATAACCGTTTCGGCTCCTCTAATTGTCCGCAGTTTCGCACTTGCCGCTTTCATTGAAAAAATCACCGCACTTATTTCGATTTACATACTCATTCGCGGCAGCCGCAAACTGTCAATAAAACAGGGCATCTGCATAGGTATCATATTCGGTGCCGCATTCGGTTTCGTCGAGAACATTCAGTATTCGATCGCATACAGCGCGGATATTCTTTTACAGCGTATGTTTTTTTCAGTACCCATGCACATCATCACATGCGGCATCATCGGATATTTTCTTTCATTGAAACGCATTCACTCAAAACGCCGGAACAGACTCAAACTGCTAACAGCGGCAGTTCTCATCCCGGTTTTTCTTCACGGTTTATTCGACTATGTGCTCTTTAAGGGTCTTCATGAAGAAATAACAACTCCCCTCATGATTACCGTAATGATCATTATTCTCGAATGGATGATATCAATGGCAGTGACAATTCCATCGGCAATTACTCTCGCGGATAAAAAACTTGCATATGAAGAATGGTCGGTAATAACGCGGCATCAAAGGCATGAAAAATGGATAACCCGCACAATGGGAAAATCAGATGACAGCTATACCGGATTTCTCAGATTCGGAAGCGGAATATCCGATGTCATCATCGCCGTAGTACTGATAGCATCTGCAGCAGTATTCATGGTCAAAGCCGACAGAATAACAGTGCTCTCTTCATTGCGCCTCGATCCCCGGGTTGTCGTAATGCTCTTCGTTTCATTTCCTCTGATGATAGCACTCGCATTCCTTATCAAAGGGATCATCAATCCTAAATACTTTACTGACGGTTTGCTTCGAATACCGGTAATAGCAAACGCAGTCATATATCCTTACAGCGATGACGAAGAAACCTTTATAACATATGACATTACCTATGATCTTGTATTTCTCAAAACATATGATTTTCCGGAAACTGAAGTATTCGACATGATGTTTGAAGCCGCTCACACCCTTTCTCCGATCATCACCGTAAAGAAGCGATGGGAGAACCGCTCAAACCCTTCCTATCCGTTCGGCGTCCTTGTAACTCCCGTATCGGGAACTGAATCCGCCCGAATGAAGTTATTCATTCGCCGATATCTACGTATAAAATACCTCAACGGCATTTTGTACGGACTCGGTGTTCCGGGCCGTGAAAGAATAAAGAGGCATTTCATTCGAACAGACTCCGTGATGAAGCAGAGAATCTGTTTTGAAAAAGGATCTCATATTTATAAAAAAGGAGATACGGCAAAGTACTTCTTCTGCATTCAAAGCGGAAAAGTTAAAATCTGTTTTGATTCCGGTGAACGCGAAATCAATTACATATTGAAACGCGGAGAATATTTAGGGGAATCCGATGTCATAGGAGAGAGAATCCGCAAACATACTGCAATCGCCGAGAGTGATTGTGAACTCCTGGCTGCGGATTTATCGGAAATCAAAACACTCGTAGAAAACGACCCTCATTTTTCATACCTTGTAATCCTTTCGCTTTCACGTATAATTAAACTCTTCGAGGACGAAGAAAAATAAGTGTTTAAATATATCACAATATCAACGAATCCGGCTGGACGGTTCTTTTTATTCGGTTATTTCAAAAAATCATTCATACGAAAATTAGTTTGACTTTTTTTATAAAAAAAGTAACTCTCTTGATGTTTGGTTTACTAATCAAATAACCGTAAAGGTTAATTTCAGGAGGAAAAATGAAAAAAATATCATTTTCAGCACTAGCTTTGGTTTTCACTCTAAGCGTTTTCGCTGCATGTGGTCCAAGACAGGGCGGTCAGGTTAAAGGTGATTCTTACGTAAGCGAAGGATGGGTTAACGACAACACTTTCCGTGTAATCGCTACAGGAACTCCTAAAGCCACTCTTACAAACAAAATTCAGAGAAGAGGAACTGCGAAAGAAACTGCTATAATTATGGCAGAAAAAAGAGTAATCGAAAAATTCGTAGGTGCACGTGTTGAAGGTGCTGCCGGCGCTGCTGATTACGCTTCTACAGGCGTTGCAGTTTCTAAAGAATTCAAAGGTCTTGTTAAAGGCGGAACAATCGTAAAAGAAACTTATGATGATGATGACAACTGTGAAATCATCTATCAGGTAGAAAAGAAAGGACTCAAAAAAGAAGTTATGGGCGGAGCTACTGCCGTAGATTAATTTTTGATTTGTCATAAAAAAGGCTGTCTTCGGGCAGCCTTTTTTATTTTCATTTCGAAGAGACCCTAATTCAAGAAATATGTTATGCTAGGTTTTCAATGAGTGATTATACGGAAAAACCGGTTCTTGATACTAAATCAGTTTTAGACCGCATAGGCGGCGACGAACTCCGCCTCAAACAATTATATTCGTTTTCTATTCACGAAATCCGCACATGGAATGATAAAATTTCCGAGAGTCTCAAATCGTTAAATTACGATGAAATAAGGAAAACTGTTCACGGCATTAAAGGCTCATCAGCAACTATAGGTGCCGAAAGATGCCGCAGTCTTTTTGCAGAAGCCGAGATCCTCATTTTAAACAATCAGAAAAAAGAAGCTTTAGAATTACTTAAAAAAAGTTACGGCGAAATCGAAAACCTCATCAAAGAAATCAGCGGCAATTATTGCTAAAGGATATTAAGCAGCCTGTCTTTATAAAGCACTATAATTTCATTCCGTCCGCAAAGGGTTTTTGGAAAATCCGGACTTCTCGGTGAAAAAAATAAAAACTTCGAATATTCTTTCGGAGCAATTCCTTTCAGGCAAGACGAATCAGCAGAGTTTGATTTTAGAAACCCAAGGCATTTATGCTTGAACATTTCGTATTCCGGGAATAAAAAAAACGGATACGCACCCGGCACTTTAGATGTCACAAAGTCATAGCAGAGATAATCAGAAAGAAGCTGAACATCTAATAATTTACTCCGGGAATAATTTAACAGAAAAAAAGAAACATCTTTCCAGTTCTTTGTCTTTATGTCGAATCCGGATTCCGCCGCATAGCACAGCAAAGATTCCAGCAGATCAAAAAGCGTTTCTTTTGAAGATAGGTAATCAATAGTTTTCCGGAAATTAGAAGAATTATAAACAGAATCAAGTATTGAATCGATCTCATGCAGTTTGGACAATTCGGCAAATGAAATATTATTCGTTTCGATTACTTCATACGGAGGAGAACAAAAATGCTTTATTCCGAAAATTTTTTTTTGTGATTCAATTTTTGTACCCGGAAGTATTTTAAGAAAACCAAGCTGAATCTTATCGGGCGCGGCAGATGCAAGAAGATTAAATGTTTTTTTGAATGATTGATAATCTTCAAATGGAAGCCCTGCAATTAAATCGGCATGAACATGAAACTTTTTCAAATCCGAAATGCGCCTGATCTTGTCTGCCGAGTTTTCTGCGTTTTGATATCTGTTAACTGCTCCAAGAGTTTCGGCATTGGCGCTTTGAAATCCTATCTCAAACCTTAGCCTTCCGGATGGTACATCTTTGAGAACTTCAATAAATTCATCGCTGATAAATTCGGGATGAAGCTCAAGATGAAACACCGTTTCAGTTTCAAGAAGCGAGATATGACGAATAATTTCAACCGCTCTTTTATTGTCATAATTAAATGTCCGGTCAACGAATTTGACAACCGAACATCCGCTTTTTGAGAGAACGGATATTTCATCTTTAACCCGCTCTATATTTCTTAGATCAATTTTACATGGATATGATGACGAAAGACAATACGAACACGAGAAAGCGCAACCTCGAGACGATTCATAATATAGTATTTTATTTTCAGCTGATGACAGTTCTTCATCCGTATACGGAAACGGTATCTCGTCAAACGGCGGATTCGGTTCAGATATTATTTTCTCTTCATTCTTACAATTTGAATCAATAATTTTTCTAACAGATTCTTCTCCGGCATGAGCAATGACTGTTATTTCAGGGAAACTTCGAATCCACTCTTCAGAATTAAAACTGACTTCCGGTCCGCCGAGATAAATTCTGCATTTTATCAAAGAGGTTATTTCACCCAGCATAATTTTTACTAAAGACGAATTCCATATATAAACGGAAATAAAAAGCGCATCAGGTGAATGCTCATAGACGGTTTTAACAATTTCACGCAAGGGTGTGTTTATGGTGAGTTCTTCGAGAACAACTTCAGCCTCAGTTTTTTTTAAATATTGCCTGAGATAGCGGAGAGCCAAGTTTGAATGATAGTATCTGGCATTTAAAGCCATGAACATAAATTTCATTTATTCAGCACTTTTCCGTCATCGGAAAATAGGCGATGATAATTCTAAAAATTAACAACACTATATGATTATGAATATTTCTCATTAAACATTTCTTCATTCATAATCGTATAAGAATAACCCTGTTCAGTCAGAAAAAGCTGGCGGTTATGCGCAAATTTTTCTTCGGCGCTCTGGGTCGTTATAACCGTATAAAAATGAGCAATATTCTCGTCCTTCTTCGGACGCAAAACACGCCCAAGGCGCTGGGCTTCTTCCTGTCTTGAACCGAATGTGCCGGAAATCTGTATAGCTACATTCGCGTCAGGAAGATCGATTGAAAAATTGGCGACTTTAGAAACAATCAGAGCTTTAATTTCACCCGATCTGAAACGGGCATAAAGCTGTTCTCTTTCCGGAGTCGGCGTACTTCCAGTAATCAGCGGAAGCTTAAACTTTCTCGCCATCTCCGTAAGCTGGGAAATATACTGACCAATAATCAAGATACTCGAATTTGAATGATAGTGAAGAAGTTTATAAACTATATCCGTCTTCTTATCATTCTCTGAAGCTATACGGAATTTCTCTCTTTCTTTTGCAACAGAATACATGTATCTTGTACTGTCCGGAAGAGTTATTCTAATTTCAATACATTCCGCCTTGGCGATCCATTTTGTTTTTTCTAGAATTTTCCACGGAATATCAAACTTTTTCGGTCCGATAAGCGAGAAAACGTCGGTCTCCATCCCGTCTTCGCGTACAAGAGTTGCGGTAAGACCGAGACGGCGCTTTGATTGAATTTCTGAAGTCATTCTGAAAACAGGCGCAGGAAGAAGATGAACTTCATCATATATAATGAGTCCCCAGTTTTTAGAACCGAAAATTCCAAAATGAGTAAATCCTGTTTCTTTTTTCTTTCTGTATGTAAGAATATTATAAGTCGCAATCGTTATAGGCTTTATCTCTTTTTTATCGCCAGAAAATTCGCCTATCTGATCAGGCGATATCGTAGTCTTGTCGATAATTTCATCACGCCACTGACGAAGTGCGACAGTGTTAGTCACGAGAATGAGAGTTTCTGTCTGCATGCGCGTTATCGCGCCGATTCCGACAATAGTCTTGCCTGATCCGCACGGAAGAACGATTACACCGCTTCCGCCCTGCTGTGTTCCGGAACAATAAAACGCATTAACCGCACTTTCCTGATAATCTCTCATATCAAAATCTCTGCCGGAAAGAGCTATGTCTCTCTTTCCTATTTCAAGCGGATCCCCGTTTTCATAACCGGCCAAATCCTCAACCGGAAAGCCGATTTTAATCAATGCCTGCTTCAAGTGACCGCGGAGTTCCGGTTTTACATAAATCGCGTTTTTTCCGGCGTAAGAATCAACAAACTGGTCTATTCGTTTATTATGAGATATTTCTTCAAGAATCATGGAATCTTTTGATTTCAATATCAGCTTATCGCCTTCTTTTTCAAGATAAAGAAGACCATAACGCATCATCTGTTCCGTAACAGAAGCCACAACGGTCTGGGGAACTTCATAACGTGAATACTTACGGAGTGTATCGATTATTTCGTTTCTGGTGTGACCGATGCTGGCGGCATTCCAAAGAGAAAGAGCTGTTATTCGGTACGTATGAATGTGTTCAGGTGATTTTTCAAGCTCTGCGAAAGGCGATATCGCATCTCTGGCCTGTTCATAATCTGCATTATTTACTTCAAGAAGTATAGTGTTGTCACTTTGTACAATTGCGGGTTTTGACGTTTTTTCCATATCTAATGCGAAAAGTAAGAACGGAAACTGAGCTGTCAACCACTTATTCGACCGGGTATAAAAGAATTTCACCTTCTATAAACGCGATATAATGCTCCAGATCGTTCTCAAGCTGTTCAGCATCAGTTAGAGATTGGCAGGCAATTTCATCAAAATATTCTTCCTTGTAGACGATTTTAAAATGTGCCGATTGAATCCAAAGCTGAAGAAGCAAAGATTCATCAAATTCTTCAAGAATCATGTTTTTTAAAATTTCAGACTTAAAACCCTTAAAAGGTGAAAAAGGATCTGCTATATTAATTTCTGCCGAACTGTTGAGTTTTGCCGTTACGGAATCAGACAGATTAAATACAGCATATTCGCCGTCTTCTTCTCTCATTCTTTTTCTGCTTAAACTTACAAATTGCGATTCGTTTAATAGTGAAATTATTTTTTCGGCAGCAGCACAGAACTTAGGGTGAGACAAATCAGAAAAAATTAATTCATCATAATTATTTTCGGCAAAACTAACTGCGCTCTGAAAGCACCCGCCGTAACCGAGCGGAACTTCATGAGAAATCAGATATATTCTTCCGCCTGTTTTTATTTTTGAAGCTGTAGAATCCGATGAACCGTCATCAACGAAAAGAATGTCAGCATCCAGATTCATAAGCTCAATTTCGTCGAGCTTTTGCGAAATAATATTTTCTTTTTCATAAAACGGAAGAACCAGAAGTCTCTTCATGTATTTTTCCTCGAAGGTAATAGAATTGACAATTTGCGCACTATGTGTTCTGTTAACAGCAGAAACAAAATGAATATAGCAAATCTCACAAACAGTCTCATTAAGGCAATAAAAAAACACAAAAGCATTCTAATCTTCATAAAAGGCTCACCTGACCCGGATGCGATAGGATCTTCTTTCGCTTTTCAGGCAATATGCTCTTCTCTTGGTGTAAAAAGCGAAATAATCGCCCTAATGGAACTTTCTCTTAATCAGAATAAAATGATTGTTTCATCCCTTTCTATTCCTGTTCAGTTCAGACAGAACCTTCCGGACATTGACAAATATGACGCCTACGCAGTTCTGGATCATCCGTCAAATTATGTACGCGAAGTCGGCCAACTCGTATGCGCGGTACATCTCGATCATCACGCAAAATCTGATGATTCCGTTGATGCCGAATTTTCGTTTACCGAAGAAAGTATAAATTCTCTTTCGTCCCTGATCGCCCTTATCTACCGTGAGATGAATCTCAATATTGACCGCGAATACATGCGCAGAATAGCAACATCGCTTTACTACGGCATATTAACCGACACAGACATGCTTTCCCACGCGACTTCAATCGACTCGGACGCACTCGAATACATCAGCGCGTTTTCCGACATAAAGCTCATAGAAAGCCTGGTAGCCCTGCCTTATTCCGGCGAAACAATGACCATTATTCAAAAAGCAATACGCTCAAACATAGTTTACAAAAACTGGATAATTGCAGGTGTCGGCTACATCGATGAAGAAAACCGCGACGCCATCGCAATAACCGCAGACTATCTTCTGAACAACAATGATTTCTCAACTTCTGTGGTCTTTGCAATTATAAGAAAAAAAGACGGCTCGAAGTTTATTGATGCATCTCTCAGAACAAAACTAATTATGCTCGATCTTAACCATTTTATTCACGAGATTACACCTAACGGAGGCGCCCGTAAATACAAAGGAGCATATCAGGTAGATCTTGATTATTTTTCAAAATATGCAGATGAAGAATTTCTCTGGAACTTTGTCAGAAGCGTTACTGTATCACACATCAAACACGGAAGAGATACAATAAAATATCTGGCTGTAACCGACATATTCTCCCGTATTGGAAATCGCTTCAGCCGTATTAAATCGATATTTCACCAGAAGGATATCAACCAATGAAGGAAATTTCAGTTTCAACTAACCGGAAAGAAGAACTAATCGACATAACAAGAGCTGTAGCTAAATGCATAGATGAAGAAAATTTTCATGACGGAATCTGTGTAATATTCACACCGCACACAACCGGTGCAGTAACCATAAATGAAAACGCCGATCCTGATGTCAAAAGCGATATGATCCGCGGACTTTCATCTGTCGGAATAGAAAACGTCCGCTATGATCATTCCGAAGGAAATTCTCCCGCGCACATCAAATCATCTCTTGTTGGAGTTTCGGAAACTGTAATTATTGAAAACGGCAGACTTATACTAGGAACATGGCAAGGCATTTATTTCTGCGAATTTGACGGTCCGAGAAAAAGAAAAGTTTACGTCAAAATGATCGGAAACTCTTAAATTTAGAGCTTTGCCTTATCCCAGAGAGCATTCATTTCATCAAGAGTCATGTCGGAAATTTTTCTCCCAAGCTTTCCGGCTTCTTTTTCTACAAGTCTGAATCTTGAAGAAAATTTTTCCGTTGAATGAAGCAGGGCTTCCTCGGGATCAATGTCCAGAAAACGCGAAATATTCACAAGAGTAAAAAGAATATCGCCGAATTCATCTTTGATTTTAGCTTTATCAGCGGATTTAACCGCTTCCTTGAATTCACCTATTTCTTCATCAAGCTTTTCTTCTACATCTTCAATATTATCCCAATCGAATCCTATCCGGGATGTTTTTTCCTGAGTGCGGTATGCCTTCAAAAGAGCCGGCAGAGATTTAGGAACTCCGTCAATCGCAGACTCCCCTTTTTTCTTTTCAGTCTTTTTTATATTTTCCCATCGGGTTAATACTTCATCCGAAGTAATTTCATCCTTAACAGAGAAGACGTGGGGATGACGCCGGATCAGCTTTGTATTGATACCGTCTGCTACATCGTCAATATCAAAACGTTTCTGCTCACGAGCGATCTCACTGTGGGCGTACACCTGATAAAGAAGATCACCAAGTTCTTCTTTTATCTTTTCATCATCCTTTGAATCAATTGCATCTATGACTTCATATGTTTCTTCGATGAGATACTTTTTGAGAGTCTCATGCGTCTGCTCCCTGTCCCACGGACATCCTTTCTCGGCCCGCAGAACAGCTGCTGTTTCAGCAAGTTTATAAAGTTTACGCGATTCGTTCATTTACATCACCGATTTAATCGCGCCGGCAAGGCGTTCAATTCCTTCAGTAATAGTAGCCTCATCAACACAACTGAAATTCAGTCTCATGGTAAACTTATCCGGATTAGAAGGATAAAAAGGATCACCTGGAACAAATGCAACCTTATCCTTAATCGCAATATCAAAAAGCTCAAGCGAATTGATATGACGAGGCAGTTTAACCCACAGGAACATTCCTCCTTCAGGTTCGGTAAATTCAACTTCTTCAGGAAAATATTTCTTTATCGCATTTACCATCGCCTCTCTTTGTTTTCTGTAAACAGCAAGAATTGTTGAAATATGTTTATCAATATCATTATTTCTGAGATAATCGAAAAGAACCCTCTGTGAAAAATAATTTGTATGAAGGTCTGCTGCCTGCTTAGCAACAATAACTTTTTCAAAGATGCTTTTCGGTGCGGCAATCCATCCGAGACGGAATGACGGCGCGAATATTTTAGAAAAAGACCCGAGAAGAACAGTATTCTTTTCAAGATACTTTTTCATGGACTCCTGAGGTTTTCCTATGAAGCGAAGTTCTCCATAAGGATCATCTTCAATAAGAACAGTTTTGCTTGGAGCAAGAACATCCGCGACCTCGCGCCGTTTTGAATCAGACCATGTTATCCCCGAAGGATTTTGAAAATTCGGAACCGCATAAAACAATTTCGGATTTGATTCTATTGCTTTCTTTACATCTGATATGCAGGGACCGTCATTTTCGAGATCAACAGTTTTAAAATTAGCCTTATATATCGACAAAGACTGGATAGCACCGAGATATCCCGGGCGTTCAATTATTACATTTTCTCCCTCGTTCAAAACCGATTTGGCCATCAGGTCAAGACCCTGCTGTGAACCGTTCGTTATAAGAATTTCGTCTGGAGAAATATTGATACCTTTATCAGCATAACGTTTTGAAACAAATTCTCGCAAGGGTTCATATCCTTCAGTTGTACTATATTGAAGGGCATCCTTACCCGATTCATCCAAAACCCGGCAGCAAGATTCCCTGATTTCCTTAACCGGGAAAAAATCCCTGTTTGGAAGACCTCCAGCGAAAGATATAACATCAGGCTGAACAGTTACTTTGAGAATTTCGCGTATAAAAGACTTGGGAACATCATTAATTCTGTCTGCAAATATATTTTCCATAATGAATGGATATTTTTCCGGAGAATAAGAGTGTCAATAAATATATTTCAAGATTTGTATTACAGAAGTCTGTTTTTTTGACTTCGTACTGTTTTATCCGATATTAAAGAGTCCATATCAATCATATTTGCGAAATACAAGCTGAAAATACCGTTTAACCAGGTTAACTCTGTTAAAATCGCTTGATTTTATTTCAGCGGGTTCAAAGATAAATCAATACCGCTGAAATATATGCGGCTGGAATATAACAGCGTGTTTAAATACCGCGGAAAGGAGAAAACCATGGGAGATTATTTCAAAAACACTCCGAATGAAAAAGGATATTTCGGCGAATACGGAGGCAGCTTCATTCCGCCTGAACTTCAAAAGGAAATGGACCGCATCACAGACGCGTATTACGCAATCAGCAAGTCTCACCAGTTCATAGAAGAACTTAGAAGCATCCGCAAACATTTTCAGGGACGTCCGACTCCTGTTTATTTCGCTAAACGCCTGTCAAACGAACTCGGCGGAAGAATTTATCTCAAACGTGAAGATCTCAATCATACAGGTGCTCACAAACTCAACCATTGCATGGGAGAAGCTCTTCTCGCAAAATACATGGGCAAGAAAAAACTTATCGCAGAAACAGGCGCCGGCCAGCATGGAGTTGCTCTTGCAACAGCTGCCGCATACTTTGGACTCGAGTGCGAAATTCACATGGGTGAAGTCGATATAGCAAAGGAACATCCGAATGTCGTCAGAATGAAAATCCTCGGAGCAACCGTAGTTTCAGTAACACATGGATTAAAAACACTTAAAGAAGCTGTTGATTCCGCATTTGAAGCATATCTCAAAGATCCGGTTAACTCAATCTATTGCATAGGTTCTGTCGTCGGGCCGCATCCTTTTCCGATGATGGTACGTGATTTTCAGAGAGTTGTAGGAATTGAAGCCCGTGAACAATTTCTTGAAATGACAGGAGAACTTCCTGACAACGTCGTAGCATGTGTCGGCGGCGGAAGTAACGCAATGGGAATGTTCACGGCATTTCTCGATGATGCAGACTGCAAGCTTTACGGTGTTGAACCGGCTGGAAGATCAACAAAAATCGGCGATCATGCCGCGACTATAACATATGGAAAACCAGGAATCATTCACGGATTCAAATGCTATCTCCTTCAGGATGAAAAAGGCGAACCGCTTCCAGTATATTCTATAGCAAGCGGACTGGATTATCCGGGCGTTGGTCCTGAACACTCCATGCTTCACGATTTGAAAAAAGTTAATTACACATCTGTTACAGATAGTGAATGTGTTGACGCCTTCTTCGACTTAAGCCGCAAGGAAGGAATAATTCCTGCGCTCGAAAGCTCTCATGCCGTAGCTTATGCGATGAAACTTGCCAAAGATAATCCGCGCCAGTCGATTCTCGTGAATCTCTCCGGACGCGGAGACAAAGATATTGATTTCATTGTAGAAAATTACGGTATAAGAAAATAATACTCACGCAGTATAAACTGCCGGATATTTTATATTATCCGGCAGTTTTATATTCCTTCCGAGATAAAACATTTTATCATAAACAAACTTCCCGCCGCGCACGGCACATGAATCAAAATCATCCGGCATAAAATGATAGATAATTTTTTTTACGCCGCTTTCAATAATATACGGAATCAAATCAACAGCCTTCAAGGGCGATTCTGAAATAATATCATAAAGCTGCAATTCATCATTAAGTATCGAATAAACCGCAACACAATCAAGAGGTGAAATATAATGAAACGCATCTGTATAAGTATTCAGAAAATGCCAAAGCGGAACAGAAACAGAACCCTTCACTCCGAAACATTTTGACTGAAAATTACGTTTAGACAGTTTATCTTTCAAAAGTGAAATATCTTCCGGGTTTCCTCCGCATAAACGCCGTTTACCGCTTAAGATTTCGAATGACGTAATATTTTCATTGCAATAAATAAATTCATCAGAAGAAACAAAACCGAACTTAGGATAGAAATCTAGAAGCGAGTTATTAGCAAAAAGATAAATTAATTCAGCATATGAATATTCATCAAGAACAGACTCAATCAGTTTACGGGAAAGTCCGCGTCCCCTGAATGATTGATCTGTCATAACAGTTCCTATCTGAATTCCTTTAACTTCCTTGCCGTTAATCATCATTTCCGTTTTAGTAACCGAGACATTAGCAATTATTCTTCCTTCATGGACAAAAGAATGCGGGATATAAGTTCCGTCACAGCATCCTGAATTTTTCCATGCCGAAAAATCCAAAGAAAAAGTTTTAGCAGCAAGTTCATTAAAACTTAAAAATAAATTCGCATCCTCTAAATAATCTGCAACATATTCCATAAAACCTCAAACCTATTACTGCTACAACAAAATCGGTTATTTGCAAAGCAGAATTTGCAAATAACAGGCGGTTTTTTGTACTTATTTTAAGATAAATTTTTAAAATTATTCCAAACTTAAATATCTTTTTGATCCAAGTCTTAATTATTCATGCATTAATTAGATTGACATTATTATTTAATATACTCCAAATTTATTAGAGGTTATTTATGAAATTTAATATTATTTTAACAATGATCGTTATCTCAGCTTCTGCAGTTTTCACAGCTTGCGACGATTCTGGTGACGATTCACTTAAATCCGGAACAATAAGCGGATCAGCTGTTTTTACAACAAGCTCCGGAAATGCTCCGGCAAATGTTAAACTCGCAGCAGTTTATTATCCCGAGTACGCTTCTATGTCAACCGATGGTGCTAAAATTATTTCAAATGTTGTAGATCTTGGAATAGTACCAAATACTGGAAAAGCTTTTTCTCTTGATATCAATTTTGAAAACGCTACATCACCAAAAGATGGAAGTGCAATTATATTAACAATGTGGACCGATACAAACGATGATAATATAATGGATGGATCAGAAAAGTTCGCACCTACGGAAGCAAATACCGGGTGCCCAGTTTTCGGATCATCAACATTATGCTGCCTCCTTTATCATCAAGAATGGTCAATCTCAACCGGTGACGGAGATGAAGACATTGCTCCTTTCGAGTCAGCAGTAAAAACAGGCGCTAAAATAATTTCAGGCACAAATATGAATTAAAATAATTCAAATTAAGCCTTTCTTTTCAATCAACGATAACAAAAAAGCCGCAGTTTCCTGCGGCTTTTTACATTCAATCAAAAAAAGGAATTAACCTTTTTTTACCATGTGCTTGAGAAGATCAACTACACGGTTTGAGTAACCCCACTCGTTATCGTACCAAGAAACAACCTTGAAGAATCTTTTTTCTCCTTTAAGATTGTTCTGAAGAGTAGCAAGTGAATCATAGATAGAAGATCTCTGATCGTGTATGAAATCAGAAGAAACAAGCTCTTCGTTAGTTACACCGAGAATACCTTTCATGTAAGACTCAGATGCTTTTTTGAGAAGAGAATCGATTTCTTCGATTGAAGTGTCTTTCGCAGCTGTGAAAGTAAGGTCAACAACTGACACAGTAGGAGTAGGAACACGGAATGACATACCTGTAAGTTTTCCTTTAGTTGCAGGAAGAACTTCACCAACAGCTTTCGCAGCACCAGTAGTAGAAGGAATGATGTTGATTGCAGCTGCTCTACCGCCTCTCCAGTCTTTCTTAGAAGGACCGTCAACAGTTTTCTGAGTTGCTGTGTATGAGTGAATTGTAGTCATAAGACCGGTTTCGATTCCGATACCTTCTTTAAGGATTACATGCACAAGCGGAGCAAGACAGTTTGTAGTACAAGATGCGTTAGAAACGATATTGTGTTTAGCCGGCTCGTATTCGTTTTCGTTTACGCCCATAACGATTGTTTTAACATCGCCTTTTGCCGGAGCGGAAATGATAACTTTTTTAGCGCCTGCTTCAAGATGTCCTTTAGCTTTTTCGCTGTCAGTGAAAAGACCAGTTGATTCGATAACGTAATCAACACCAAGAGCTTTCCAAGGAAGCTCGTTAAGATTTTTTACTGCTGCAACGCATTTTACTTTGTTTCCGTTAACAACGATAACATCAGCTTCTTCTTTAGAAGAATCGCTTTTTTCTGTTTTAACTTCGTGCTTGAATTTTCCCTGAATTGAATCGTACTTCATCTGATAAGCGAAATAATCCGCATCAGTCGATACGTCAACAACCGCAACTACATCAACTTCTTTTCCAAGAAGTCCCTGGTCGCAGATAGCCTGGAAAACCATTCTTCCGATTCTTCCGAAGCCGTTAATAGCCACTTTTACTGCCATAAACCTACCTCATATAATATTTTCTTTTAAAAAAGTGCAATACACCTTCTCAGTCAACATATTTGGAGCGCATGCAGTGTCAAGATTAATTAGTCGCCTTCGAAGCAGCAAATGTGAAATATTTCATAACTTCTTTTTTTCAGTCTTTCCGCGCCTTTCAAATCAGGCAGATTGACAATAAAAGCTAATCCGGCGACGATTCCGCCGGCGCTTTCAATAAGTTCGGCAGAAGCAAGTGCCGTTCCTCCTGTCGCAAGAAGGTCATCGACTATGAGAATACGCTTTCCCGGAGAAATTACATCATCATGAATCTGGATAGTATCCTCGCCGTATTCAAGCTGATAAGTTCGCGAAATAACAGAGCCCGGCAATTTACCCTTTTTACGTATAGGAATAAAACCCTTTCCTAATTTTACCGCTACAGCGCTTCCGACAATGAACCCGCGTGATTCGATTCCGGCGATATAATCAATATCCCTTGAAATGCAGTAATCGGCAATTAATTTTACCGATTCGGCAAACGCAGAAGGGTCGGCAAACAGAGTTGTCAGGTCTCTAAACATTACGCCTTTTTTCGGGAAATCCGGAATTGTTCTTATTGAATCTTTAATATTCACAGAAACTTCCTC
Organism: Spirochaetota bacterium; assembly: GCA_029554345.1. GTDB lineage: Bacteria > Spirochaetota > UBA4802 > UBA4802 > JAFGJZ01 > JAKJGA01. Next base: position 18,901 of record JAKPJF010000075.1, read on the forward strand.
CTGATCTTGTTTAAAAATAGAGACAGATAATGAATCTCTTTTATCCTGAGAACAAACGCCGCTCCAAGATAGACAGCAGCTCCAGTCGAAATAAGCACAAACAGCCAGAACACCTTCATCAAAAATCCGCACTCACTCCAGTCAATCTTTGACTGAATTATATACAGTATAATACCGAATAAAACCGAAGCAAGAAAAGATTTAACAAATGAAATGAAAACCGGTTTAAGCATACCCTTGCCGAATTTTCTCCGCATAAAAAGAAACGCTGTGAATATCTGGGCAAAAGCCGCAATACTCACTGCAAGAGTAAGCCCCGCATGACGGAGATCCGTCTTTATCAGAAGGTATCCCGCACCGGCATTTACAACAAGAGAAATGAATGAAGTAAAAACCGGTATCCTGGTATTTTTTACTGCATAAAATACAGGCATGGTAACGCGCACAAGAGCAATAGCCGAAAGTCCGATTGCAGCGTAAAAAAGAGCCTGTGAAGTCAGAATTGAATCATTATGCGTAAAATTATTTCTTTCAAAAAAAGTCGAGACTATCGGAAGAGAGCAGCTCATAAGAAAAGCTGAAGCCGGAAGCGCAAAAAAAAGCGACGCACCCGCAGCACCCGAATATATGGATTTCATGCCTTCAACGTCATTCTTAGCGGATTTCGCACTCATTTCAGGAAGAATAACATTTGCAATCGATACCACGAAAATGCCGAGAACAATTTCCGTAAGACGGTCGGAGTAATAGATACTGCTCACCGCACCCTTGAAAATTGTCGTGGCAAATGCGGTATTTACGAGAATATTTATCTGATAAATCGCAATCCCAAGAAGCGCGGGAGTCATCATCCTGAAAATCCGCCTGATTCCCGGATCTTTAAAGTCAGGAAGGAAGCTGAAGCGGAAACCGCTGCGCCTCATATAAGGCAATTGGAGAAGAAGCTGCATTATTCCGCCGAACAAAACACCGAATGCGAGCCCCATTACTTTTTGCTCAAAAAAAGATGAAAAAACAACCGCACCGCAGATTATTCCGACATTAAGCAAAACAGGAGAAAATGCCGGAGCAAAAAAATGTTTATTGGAATTCAAATAACCCATGCAGAAAGATACAATTCCCACCAGAAAAAGATAGGGAAACATAAGCCTGTTCAGCAAAACGGTCAGGGAAAGAAGAGAATCATCAGTAAAACCGTAGGCGAAAAGATTGACGATCTGCGGCGAAAAAATTATTCCAAGCGAAACGACCGCGAAAAGTATCAGTATAAGAACCGAAACAGTCTTGCGGGCGAGAATTTCCGATTCATCTTTGGTTTTATTATGAAGATAATCCGTATATACCGGGATAAAGGAAATCGTAAGAGCTCCTTCTGCAACCAATCGTCTGAAAAGATTCGGTATACGAAAAGCTACATAGAAAGCGTCGCTTACATCATTCATGCCGAAAATACTGCTGATCAGAATGTCGCGCACAAAACCGAATATTCTGCTTATAAATGTAGAACCGGCAACAACACCGGTAGATCTGATTACTTTTTTTCTGTCCATGAACTTAAAATTTCACCAAAAGCGATTCAGTCAAGGTATATTCTTTTTAATGCCACATTGATTTTTTATTGACTTCAAAAGGCAATTAAAGCTAATAAAACTCTCGGGGGAGAATATGGATTACAGACTTGTCAGACAGTATGCCAATAATTCAATAGACAATTTTTTCAATTTTTTCTATAAAATAGCTGACTTTTTCACGGTTATGATCGACTGCTTCTGGGCTTTTTATGACATCTGGTACTGCTTTGTAATGGTTTTCGTTAATTTCTTTTCATACTTATATTTCATGTTTCTTTTTATCGTCGATAAAGCCACTTTTTCAAGATCTTCACTTTTCTGGAGAAAGACTTTCGACGACTCCGGTGTCCGTAAAATAACCGCAGCTTATTCACGCGAGCACTACAATCCTGTTCCGGGAATGTACGGTAAGGCGGCTGATTCTGCAGCGAGAACAATCAGCGCAGTAACTAATGCCGTATCGGCACCGAAAATTTCATCACCTGTTTCTGCAATAAAACGTCCGGAAGGAGCGAGAAAAAACTTTTTCAAGGAATTTGCTGAAGGCTTTGTAAACTTCATGAGCAAGCTTTTCAAAAAATTCCGCGAATTCGGAGAATGGTTCAAGAAAACTATTCTTTCGAAACTCAGCCCGGTTCGCGAAGAAGAACCACAGGGAAGAAAATCCCTGGTCGACAGCTACATGAAAGAATATCAGAAATCAAAACGAAGATAAATCTCCATCCGGAGAAGTTCATACACGCATACGAATAATATTCTTATGCGTGTAATATAATCATACTTACAATTTCAAAAAATTTCAGCTCATCATTTAGTATTCAAAACTTTTTTAATAATATCAGTTAACTGATTTTTTCTATAAGGTTTTGGGAGAAATCCGTCTGCATCTTTGGGCACTTGTCCTTCCTGAGAAAAACCGGAAGTCATAATGATTTTCGCTGATGGATCAATCTCTTTTATTTTCTCAAAGACAGTCAGACCGCTCATTTCAGGCATTACCATATCAAGTAATACCATCTTTATCTCATCTTTTTGTCTTCTTAACAATTCAAGCCCTTCAATTCCGTTTGATGCCGAAACAACTGCAAAGCCAATATCTTGAATCATTAGCCTGGCAGTAGTCCTCAATATGTCATCATCTTCGATAACTAGAATTTTCCCCGGCTCAGAAAAAGCAAACTCTACTGCATCGGCGAAATTATATATACCGTAATTTTTAGGCCCGGAATACAAAGGAAGATAAATGGTAAACACAGATCCGTTTCCGTTACTGCTTTTAAGTGTTATAGCGCCATGGTGACTGAGAACAGTTCCGTATACTGCTGAAAGACCCAACCCGGTTCCCTTTCCGTCGTGTTTTGTTGTAAAAAAAGGTTCAAATATCCTGTCCTGAATCTCCTCCGGAATGCCTGATCCGCTGTCCATTGTAGCAATGCTGACATAATCACCCGGTGTCAGGGATAATTTATTCTCGTAACAAAACCCGGCATCCAGATACACTTTCCGCATTGTAACACGGATTTTTCCGGATCCGCTGATTGAGTCTCTTGCATTTATCAGCAAATTAAGAAAAGCATTCTGAAGCTGACCGGGATCTCCTATAACTTCAAGGGGCTCCGGCGATATCTCGCGTTCAATCACTATCTGCCGGTCAATTGTATGTTCGGCAATAGATATCGTCGTATTAATAATATCCTGTATAACTACCGGTGTAGAAAGTATTTTTCCTTTTCGGCTGAAAGCAAGCAGGTTCTTGGTAAGATCTGCTGCACGGGATGATGATTTCAATATGAGATCAATAATCTCTCTCTGATCATCATTCAAACTGCCGCCTTCCATCAGAACATCAGCGGCTCCGATTACACCTCCAAGCATATTGTTAAGATCATGTGCAACTCCTCCTGCAAGCTGTCCGATAGCTTCCATCTTGTGAATATGATTTAATTGAGCACTCATAGATTCATACTCGCTCATATCCCTGTAAATTCCGACTGTTCCTATGATAGAGGAGTCTTCCCCTTTGATAACCGTCGTATTGTCACTGACCGGTATTGTTTGTCCGCCTTTACTTTTTAGAAGATATTTTCCCTGTGCTGAAACTGACACTTTGCCATTGATGATATCTCTTACAGGATGATAATCGACGTCTTTCTTGGTAATCCGGTCTACATAACGGATCATATCCTGTACATTCCGGCCGATAGATTCATTCAAATTAAAACCAGTTAACTTTTCCATCGCGTAATTTAAATGTGTTATCCGGCCTTCGTTATCAGTTGTTATTACACCATCAGCGATTGAATTAACCGTAACCCTCAGCCACGTCTCCTTTTCTTTTAAATCAAGAAGAACCGTATAATTATTCCAATTATTTATAAAAAAAAGAAATATCAGAGTGAAGAGTATCTCATTGATATCCTCAAGAGGATCAAAGAAATCAGATATATCCGAGTGTTCCAGGATATTTGAAAATGAAACGAGCATATAAAAAATAACTATCATCGAAAGCGGAATAATTACATTTAAAGGAATGTTTCTCTTTCTGATGCGCACTGCCAAAACAACAATGGTCACGGACAAAATAAGCGTAGAAAGTATACTGGCTGTTAACTCTATCACAGTCTTTGCCGTCTCCTCTCTTTTTCATCAGAGAGAGCTCCGTCTTTTAATGCATCTTTTCCGGTAAACTTCACAACGCCTGCAAGCAGAAAAAATGCTCCAATTGTAATGCTTATATGCTCCAAAGCGTTGAAGATTTCAGAGAAATTGTACTCTTCTGCAACAGTAAATATATTAGAAAAAAGAATAGCTGTATATGCTAATATAAAATAATTTTTTCCTTTAATCTTAGATCGGATTATAAGATTCCAGAATAGCGGATATCCTATAGCAAAAACTATCATTACGAAAATCTCTGTGGAAATCGGCATATCCGCACCAGCCAGGAGAAAATTTCATCCATGCATAAAAGCTAGTGATAAGAATAACATCATTTTAGGCAGTCAGTCAAATTATTTTTTCAGAAGATTCTATTACTTACGATTTCAAGAAGTCAGGCTTATACAGCATCTGAACTTTTATATTTTATAAAATGAGCAGAATTTCATCAAATTCCTTTATCCTGAACGCACAACTGTCATTACTTCCAAGACTGTTTTGCGAAAACCACAGAGCTTGCATTCCAATTTCCTGCGCGGGCATTATATCCATTTCCAGTCTGTCACCGACCATCAAACTTTCATTTTCCATTGATCCGCTTTTTATTAATGCTGTCCGAAATATCTCATGGCTGGGTTTTCTTATTCCAATATCATAACTATAAAATTCATAATCAATTAATTCAGACAAATTCAGATACTTTAATGTCACACTATGACATTGACCAGGAACAGTTGAATTTGAGATTATACCTGTTTTTATGCCTCTTGATTTTATTTCACTTAAAACCTCTCTTATTCCATGCATCGCGACTGCAAAACGGGCACACGGCTCATGAAACGCAAGAATCAGTTCCATAAAGATATTGGAATTTTCTTGAATTGCATCAGGCATAAAATGCATCATATCAAATTCCTTTTTACTTTCATTTCGTTTAGTCAAAACGTTTATCCATGGATAATAAAAAGTATTTAACAATTTATCGAATTCAATTCCAATTTCGTATTCTTTCAGTTTTCCATGCATCTGAAAAAGTCCAAGAAAATCCTTTTCTTCGTCTGTCAAATTTCCCGAATGATAATCAACAATAGTATTACCAAGATCGAAAAAAACTGTTTTTATCATTTTTTTGTCTCCAGAGAGAGGTATCGCCTATTCAATTAGTCCCAAACGCAGGGCTGATGCGGAGTCCTGGAGCGCCGCAGCTTATAACCTAGGCAGTTGTTTTTTCTGAAAGTGCAACCATTTCTGCGGCATGTTTACGCGAAAGTTCAGTAACTTCCTTACCTGCAAGCATTCGCGCGACTTCTGTGATCTTTTCGTCTCTTGAAAGATTTTTTATATGAGTGAAGGTTCTGTCTCCTGACTTCTCCTTGCTGACGCTGAAATGATTATCGGACATCGCCGCTATCTGCGGAAGGTGCGTTATTACAAGAACCTGTCTTTCTTTAGCAAGAACCTTAAGTTTCTGTCCGACTATTTCAGCGGTTTTTCCGCTGATTCCGGCATCGACTTCATCAAAAATCAGTGTTTCAACTATGTCGTTTGAAAGAAGAACGGTCTTAAGAGCAAGCATTATTCGGCTCATCTCTCCGCCGCTTGCGGCTTTCTTCAATTGCTGTAGCGATTCGCCGCTGTTTGCCGAAAGAAGAAATTCTATTTTATCTAATCCGTGAGGATAGAGCATGTATACATTGTTATTCATTTCAATTTCGCCGGACGGATTAATTTCCTGTTTGATTGAAATTTTAAACTCGGTTCCCTGCATATTAAGATCTGAAAGCTCCTTCATCACAAGACTTTCAAGTCTTTGCGCGGCAGCGGTGCGCTTTTCCGAAAGTTCAAGAGCTTTAACCTTAGTAAGCTGAACCTTCTTACGGTATTCATCTGTAAGCTTTTCTCTCATTTCATCGGATGAGTTTATTGAATTGAGTTCGTTCCTGCTTGTTTCAGCAAACTGAAGCACGTCATTAATCGTGTTTCCGTATTTCTTCTTCATCATCTGAACCAGAGAAAGTCTTTCTTCAACTTCGTTTATACGCGATTCTGAAAAGTTGAGCTTCTCCTGATAATCCCTGAAAAATACGGATGAATCCTCGAGTGAATAAAGAGCCGATCTGACCGAATCAAGATTAGCCGCGATATTTGCGTCTATCTCAGCGACAGAAGAAAGCGACTGCTCAATTTTCTTTAATCTGGCGATTACACCGCCGTCTCCGCGCAGATTTTCGTTTGCGGCATTTATCTGTGAAAATATTTTTTCAGAGTTTGAAAGAATGGTTTCTTCTTCCTTGAGTGCTTCGTCTTCATTTAAAACTAGACGCGCTTTTTCAATTTCATCAATTGCAAAAGAAAGATATTCGACCCTGCGTTTTTTTTCCGCTTCATTCATCTCTGTCGATTTTATTTTTTCTTTAATCTGAAAAAGATCATTATAACATTCGCCGACTTCACCGACCAATGATTCTAGTCCGGCAAACCGGTCAAGAATCTCGCGGTGCTTGGCGACTTTTGAAATATTCTGATGCTCATTCTGTCCGTGTATATCGATCAAACTCTCGCCAATTTCAAGAAGCTTTGAAACCGGAATCTGAAGAGAGTTTGCGAAAGACCTTCCTTTTCCGCTCGAATAAAGCTCACGGCGGAGAACGAGAGTATCATCATCGCAGTCGATTCCGGCATCATCAAGAACAGACTTAATGTTCGGAATTCCGCCGATATCGAAATCGCCTTCAATTGTTGCGCGTTCGAATCCGGTTCTGATGACATCAGTAGTCATTTTATCTCCGAGAACCGCTGAAATAGCATCTATTAATATTGATTTACCTGCTCCGGTTTCACCCGTCAGCACATTCAATCCGTTTTTAAAATCAATTTCAAGGTCTTCAATGAGAACAAAATTCTTTATTCTAAGTCTATTCAGCATAATTCCCCGCGCAAACTCTGCAAAAGCTCCTAACTATAAAACGTAAACAAATTTCTTTTTTCATCAATTTCTTGAAATAATTCTTCATTTTGAAGATTTTGTTTCAGCTGCTGATGCCTTTTTGAAAGTAGCGCGGACTTTTTTGAACTCTTCAAGAAATCCGTCAAACTTTGACTGCAATGAATAGAAAATAACCTGAACAAAATGTTTGTCCGACTCGACAAAGGTTATAAAGTAACGGACTTTTATTCCGTCAACGGAACCCGATAGAATTATTGATTTTGCCTTCATCCCGTCGAGAGCAAGTTCATCATGATTTTCATAGGTCATGTTGGTAACTGTAGAATTCATATTCTTTTTGATAAGCTCGGCATAACCGTCAACATTTTTGATATTATCAAAGTCTTCTTTAGCCTCGACAAAAACCATGACATATTTTCCGGAAAGATTGCTCCCTGCCTGAATGTCGGCTTCATCATTAAGATCGTTCATAACAGACCAAGAACCCGGAGCGCTTATCTGAAAATTATTGCCTTCATCTTTTAAAACCTTTTCTTTTCCAAGATCAAAACAACCGCCCAAAAACACTGCTACTGCAGTAATAAATATTATTTTACGCATATTAATCCTCTAATATTTTTTAGTAACCAAAACAGACATATTCTGACCTTTCTCCCGGAGAAAACAACTACAAAACAGTTTTTATTTAAAGTTTTTGACAGTCAAGCAAAGCATTAAAAGAAATGCTGTTTGAATTCAAACAGCATTTCCGGAATAATATCCTGCATCAAATAACGCGCACGATTCGCTGTCATGCTCACTTTAATTATAACCCGACAGCATCTCCGCTTTTATTTCCGAATGCCGGATGAACATCAAAACGTACTACTCCGACAAGTACGCCGCTTCCCACAGCATCCGAAATCATCGAAACCCCTTTATTTCCAAAACCCGCACAAAGTTCAATTACAGAAACACCTTCAGCCGCATATTTTTTTGCGATTTCAACAGCTTCTTCGTATGATGAAGAACCCGCGATATGAAGAATGTTTCCGCTGAATTCTACTTTAGACCTGCACTTTGAAGCTTCCTTGTCAGGAGCGGCGAAAAGAAATAAAAACTGATTCATAAATCCTCCTCATGATTTATTATCAGAGAAGTTTTACCCCGGCAGAACGGCTTGTATTGTAAAAATGCGACATGAAGCGCTTATCGGTTAGAAACTCACCGGGAGTCTTTCCGGTGTAATACCGGAAATCACGGATGAAATGCGACTGATCATAATAACCGCCGTCATAAACTGCCGGAAGATATGATTTACTATGAGTCAGAAGCAGTGAACGGAGCACCTTCTGAAAACGCGCAGTTCTATGAAAATATTTCGGCGGGACGCCTACTGCGGAATTTACCAGTCTTTCAATCTGCCTGAAACTCAAAGAGCAATTTACGCAATAATCCGAAAGCGAGAAATTCTCATTCGCATAATATATGCATGAAATAAATTCATCCAGCCATTCGTCTTTCTTTTTGTAAATGGAGAGAAGCATCATCAGATTTTTTTGTATTGCGTCAATGCGGTCTTCTATTCTTTCAGACGAGAAAACATCATCAGCGAACTTATTGCCGAATGAATCCCACAATTCTTCTCCTGAAAAAATATTATCAGTCAGTTCAGAAATATTCATCGGAATAAAATGCCTAAATGCGGAAGAACGGAAACGCACTGCTATAAATGATATCTTTGAATCACACGAAAGTTTAATACCGGAATAACGGGTACAGCCCGAATGAAACTTCGGAAGTTTCAGCTTCGTTTCTTCCGATATCAGACTTGGCGGATTATCATAGAAGAACAATTCACAGCCCGTTCCAGGAAGAATATCAGGCAATTCATCCTCTTCCGTCCAGCCCCATATTCTGTCAACATAGACAGACAGCGGCGCAACCGGAATAATTGAAAACCGGCTCATCGACTATACCTTATGCCGTAATCTTCGCAACTATCGGTATTTTCCTTAGACCAAAAGAAACCGCCAGAGACGCGAGATACGCTGCAGGGAAAATCATTAAATGCTTTGCAAGCATCGGAAACTGTATGCCTGCGCAAAGCAATGATATCCCGGTTAATACAGGAGCATGAAAAATATATATGCCGAATGAATTTTGAGATATAAACCGCGAAATGGAATTTTCATCCGAGAATTTTTTACCAAAGAAAGCAATTAATCCGATAGTCATCGTCAGCGCGGTAAAAGATTCCCAAAGAGCATACGCCGCAGTCTGCCAGTGAAGTCCTCCGCCAATCGGGATATCGCCGGATAAAGCTCCGCCTAAAATCATGATAGCGCCCCAAACGGGTATGCCGGCAAAAACTGCAAGCTTGAGATAAACAATATTTTTATCAGAGACTATTTTTTCAAACCAGTTTCTTTCAGCAGAATTGGTTCCCATAATAAAAAGCACGATGTATGAAGCGAAAAATCCGAACTGAAGATTTAAGAAATTACTTCCTATCGGATAAACAAGCCTGATTAAAAATGCCGCAATTGATGTAACAAAAACCAGAAGCATTATCTTTGCGAATGAAGGAACACTGCCGTTTTTTATAACACTCGGAAATATTTTTCTGATTATTGCATACACCGCACAGAATATTAGAAGTGCCTCAGCAAACCAGAGAGGACCGGTACCGCTGATAAAATACAAACCTTTTATCATGCCCGCATAGAAATCAGGAAAACTCATGAATTCATAGAAGAAAAGTCCGTTATGCCTAATATAAAAAAACACCATCAAAGGATTTATCATAAACACATAAACCAGAAGAGGAATTCCAAGCCTGAAAAGCCTTTCTTTCACAAAAGAATTAAATCCTTTTTTCTGAAAAGATTTTGCAGCAAAATAGCCTGCCAGAAAAAACAAAAATCCCATGAACCATGCCTGCACAAAAGATCCGTACAGACCGAAGATCACGCGCGAAAGAACATCAAGAGATGCTGCATTGCCTTCGGTATAATACCAGCTTCCCATGCCGCTGTATGTTACGTTCGAATGCATTATTACAACAAGCAGAATGACAAATGATCTGAGATTATCAGCATACACAAGTCTGTTACTCATATAAATTTTCCTTTAAAACAGTATATCAATGATGAATATCAACAGCTTGTCTGGATAAATTTCGCCAGTGATTTTGCCGCTTTTGATATCACCCCTCGTTTATGACCAATAAATTCTTCCGAAATTTCTGCAATAACATTTTTCTCTTCAGGAAGCTTACAGACAACATTCATCAATCCTTTTAATGCATGTCCGGCATGTTTTCCTTCATATTCATAAAGCATTTTTCTAAGCAGCGGGAAAGCTTTTTCTGCTTCATCTTTTCCAACTCCGGCAAAGTTCGCAATTATATCAGTTGAATAATCTCTGACAATAACGCTTTTATCACCGAACATTAAATTACTTATAAGACTTAAATTATTTGCAACAGCAGAAGGAATGAATTCCGCTATCAAGGATACGGAGTGAACAGCTTCCCATTTAGTTTTTGAATTTTTATGGTTCATAGTCTCAAACAGAGTTTTCGCAAAAGGAACAATCAGCCGGGGATTTTCCATCGCGACATTAGTCATAACTTCAGCACAGTCAGCTGCAAGTTTTGCGTCATCAGACAATAAACCTGATTCAATATCTTCTAACAGATCAGGCTGCTTCAGACATTCAGCCGCAACAGCCTTATTTGATTCTTCGGTACGGTCGCCGGCTTTTGATGATAGTTTTTCGAGTATATTCATGATTAAACCTATAGATGCTTCTAAGTAATTTTATCTTAGACATTTTTTAAAACAAACCCGAAATTACCATGATTTCAATGCTGTTTTTTCAGGTCACTTATATCCAGTTTTACAATCTTGCCGTCTTGGAATATCATTGTAAAATTTCCGGCAGAACAACAAGCATAAAAAACAGAAGCAATACAAAGCGACATGGCAATGATCAGAATTACTTTTAATTTCATTAAATAAAAACCATTAATCTATTTTTTGAAAATTGACCAGATTTCTCTTGGAGAAATAATTCTTACATTTTTATAATTCTTCAATACCAGCAAATCTTTATCTCCGGTTAAAATAAAGTCAACTTTTTGCTTTTCGCAAATACCAAGAATGGGATCATCATTAACATCCCGTGAAATCTGCTTAAGAGGAATACTGTAATCCGAAATGAATGTTGTTTCACGCAAGAACAATAAGATTTCATCAACTTTATCCTTCGGCATCTTGAACTTCTTTATAAAGATACGATCAACTTCCTGAAGAATATATTCACTAATAATGATAGTATGGTTTTCAATCAGAAATTCAAAAAGAGACTTGCATAGACCATGAGACGAAAATGCGGCAACAATAACATTGCTATCAGTTATTATTCTCATTTGAAATTATTAAAAACATCTTCATCAGTCAAAACGCCTTCTGATTCAGCAAACGGTAAAACAGAATTGCGTAATTTTCTGAATTTCTGTACTGCCAAATATTTTTGCAGCGATTCCCTTACCAAATCGCTAACAGGCTTATTTTCAAATTTACTTAAGTCATCAAGATCCCGGCGCATATTGTCTGAAATTCTAATCGTAAGAGATTGATTCATTTTCGCCACCCCGTAAGACAAAGTAACACACATTATATAAAAAACAAGAAAAATATATTCACAAATATTGAACTGAAATCTATCAATATCCCATAACTATAACAGCTCTGGCAAATGTGCAGAATACGATTCTGTTTATTCCAATCAATTGATTTACGATCTTAAATCATTCAGAAGATTGATAGAGAAATATTTTAATCTTAGCAATTATACTTATCTGCATCAATAATGATTTATTTAAAAATGATTTTACTTTGAACATTTGTTTGATAATATTTTTAATTCTGAAAATTCCACATTATATCCCTGCCCGGGAATGTGATAAGATTTGTAATCAAATTTTTCAACAGTTAGGCATTCTCCGATTTTAGGATATGGAATTCTGATTTTCTTAAACCAGTGCTGTACTAATGTAATATTGCCGAGAAAGGGGCCCACAAACCAAAAAATGAAACCTGCCCGCCATGTGCTTGTACCGACAAAATTAAATTGATTTTATTCAACACAATCGGGTTTATCCGCTCAATATAATCCGGAATACCGACATTGTTGATGCCGTTCTTGATGTTTGAATACTGAAACTCGATAAGCTGTTCCCAGTTTATGCGCAATGGAATATTTCTAACGGATTTGAGGACGTCAATTACTTCATCCTGTTTATTATGAATAAGGTGACAGGGGAAGAGAGCCGAGCTTCAACAAGCAGTTGTACTAAGCCGCAAAAAGTAAATATCAAACCGATTTTGCCCCTTTTATAATCCAAATTGGTTCTCCGAGTACCAAATTTGGTACTCAAACAGGAAAACTTTCTACTCCGGGAACCAAAATCGACACTCAAAACAAGCAAAACAGGCGCAAAAGACAGTTTTTCAATGTAAAGTAAGAAAATTTTTCTTCTATAACAGAAAAATTTGGTTCTCAGACAGGAAACATTGGTTCTTCGAGAACCAAAAAGGTCTCTCAGAATAGAAAACTTGGTTATCAGATAAGAAACATTGGTACTCAGACAGGAAACTTTGGTTATCAGACAACCAAACTTGATTCTCAAACAAGAAAACTTGCTTGGACGGAGACAAAAAAGGCCTCACGAAGAGGCTCTTTTAAATGGTTGTAAGGAAAATTTATCAGGCGGATACTTTAGAAGGTCTGCCTGGGTAGCGCTTAGAAAGATCATCATAGATAGAACCGGCCTTCGGAACATTAGTTTTTTTGGCGGTCTTGACAGTGTTATAGAACATAAGCGCGGCGGAATAAGCGTCGCTGCCTGAAAGAGTCTGAGTGTCGGAAAGAGCCTCAGCGATCTGGGAAACCTGAGACTTGATACCGCGGAGTTTCTCGAAGGCTGAAACGTCACGCTTGAATTCATCAAGATCAAGAAACTGCGGAACAAGATCGGGATTCTGAACGCAATGCTCGCAGGCTTTCTGAACAAAGGCGTAGGTCTTGTCGCCCATTTTAGGAAGCTCTTTCTTTTCATCAGCGTTAAGCGTTTTAAGTTTAGGCAGAAGTTTGGACACGAGAACGTCCACCGCTGATTTGATCTGATCCATTTCCTCCGCGGAAATATCAACAGACACGAAATTCTGCTGGCTCATAAAGCACCTCTCAATGTTATAATTATTTTACATTAAGGTCGGTCCGTTATGGTAAGTGATTATCAGTTTTTACTCAGTTTTTGCCCGGCTTGTCAAAGACTTTTTTTTAAAGGGAAACCACGGAAACATATTAAATACCGTACTTATGAGGACTCGTTCTAAAGCGGTTCCGGTTTTGAATGTAACCTGAATAATCGCTTGAAGAAAGAATCATTAAGCACTGAATATTTTCAAACTATTGGATCATTATAAATTTGTTTAACATTGTCTGTTATTTTCCCCATTAAACTCAAGAGACTGATTGAATCTTGATCATTTATCCATCCATTTACCATCAACACAAGTTGATTGACCTGATCATTTAGAATTGATTCATTTTTATTGAAATTATCAAGCATTAATTGAATCTTATGAACACATGTTATAATTTTTAATTTATCAATTTTAGGATTAATTTCAGGATCTGTTAATGTCAACAATTCAGAGACTAGTGAAACAATTTTTTCTTTTTTTTTATTTAATCTTGAAACATTAGATTGAGTGATTATTTGATGATTAACTTTATACATTTCTGATCTTATTATTCTATTGGTAACAAATAATTGAGTAATTAATGCAATCAACGAAGTTGCTACAGCACTTCCAACTGAGATAAAAGCAACTTTTAAACCCAAATCATAGTTTGATGAATTTGATAGATTGTCGTTAATCAATTTTAAGAATTCTAACATTAATTCGACAGATTTTGCGTCCATATTTTCCTCGATTCTTAAAAATACTTGTTAAAACTTAAATTACATAACTCAAATATTTCATAAATATTTAATAAAAAACTCATTGCACCTAACGATAGAGGCTAAGTAGCGTTTTAATTTGCGCTAAGAAAAGCCGAAGAAAGGTGCAAATCAAATACGCAGAAAATCGGGTACTACATGCAACATAATGAGCAAGAAGCGCAACTTTTAGCAACAGTTATATGCAGCGATTATTCAGCCATTTTAATAGTAATTCCAAAATAATCATAGAATTCATATCGTAGAATGTAAGTATTATCTGACTGCAGAAATTTGTACTTAAAGACATCTTTATTCTCACCTTTATAAGGAACATCTTTCAATAAGGCTTTTATTCCATTGTCAATGTCATTATATAGTTCGTTCTTTGAATTATCTGATTTATGAAGTAATCCGTTGTATAAAATCAATATTTCCCCAGAGAACATTCTACTATAATCATAGAAGAATAAACCTTTTGCGACATATTTAAGTATCAAGTGATATCGATTAATATCAACATAAAATACCAGCGACTCAAATAACTGATCATTTTGCTTAACAAGAATTTGCTTTGGATTAATCATGAACTTTGAAAACCTATCTGGTGAATGCTGGAAAGCCCGCATGACCTTTGTCGAAAAATGATCAACACCAATATTGTTTGGTTTATGCCCAGCAGTCAGAATCCTTAATAGATATTCATCATCTTGTGATTTCAACATGTTGTGTTTATTGCAAGATGGTACTGTAATTAGATTTTTCCTGTAATTATAATTAAGATCTTTGAATTCGGGAAAAATACATTTTGGAGGGACATGCTCTGACGAAGTTGCATTTTCACCACAATAGTAACAAGTTTCCTTTTTATTCATAAATAATAGCCTATTTTTAATAGTCGCAAAATATATTCCATAATAAGACAATAATTGTACGCAACTTAAGTGTGAAGACAACAATTCGACGATGTTCAAATGTGTATTTAGGGTGAGCACCACGTATAGCGAAACAAGCACGGAAGAAATCACTTACTCTCAATTGTGCGTCGCTGTAATCTCATAAGGAGCCATTCTTTATAAATGTTGATAGAACATCGGCTCCAACTTCCGTATATTGTAGCAAATATTCTTGTCCTGAATATGTAGAAATCCGATTATTAACATCCAGCAAAGGAACAATTCCTAAACGATTTGTTCCTTTTTTACTATCATAATAACCAATTTCCCACGGTGTCCAAATGGAGCTTCGCGAATTATGTGTATGTAAATAAATTAAAACTTTTGAGTTATTCATCGCTGTTTTGAGCTTATCCGCAATTTCGTGCCTCTTTGAATCTGAATCTTCTATCCAATCGATGTAAACGGAAAAACCCATTGCGTTTAATTTATTTTTGAAATTAATTACAATCATTTTGTCCTTTGAACTATGTGACAAAAAAATATCCCACGGTTGAAATTCCGATTGGACTTTCAATGAATCTTCTTCCAGATAAGATTCTCGTGAACTATAAACAACTGATCGAGTGCTAAATGCTGATTCAAAATAAAATTTTTCACCATAGCGTTTCATTTAATTAACACCACACTATTATCAATAAAATTGAATTCAAAATCAGCAATGTTATATAGAAAGGCCAAATAGCAATTGACTTTAACGCTGATCGAAACTTTACTTTAGTATTAAAGGAACTTGTATCCATGCTAAAATCAGTTGTTTTGGCTTTGCGTCTCGTATCATAAAGCTTACGATATTTCTTCTCTTGCCATAAGTAAAAACAATCAAGCAAAGATAACATTAACAGAATTAAATACACTACGCAGAAAATTATTACCATATTTTCTGTTAATCCATAGGCAATTAATCCAGAAAACACAATCAAGGTGAATCCTTTAATGTTAAAGCTCGAAACACTCATTCGAGTAATGATTCCCTGAATGAGTTTTAAATGCTCAACTATCTTAGTTTCTTTATCCATAAACTACCTCAGAATATATTTTGCAATGGTGCATAACGACATATATACGCGATTCAATTCACAAAATCAGTTCCTTTTTGAAAACTCAATTTCTCCGTATTTATGCATACCAAAATCAACATACACGGAGAGCATCATGAAATCAATATTTACATGACCCTTACAATCTTTTTGAGCAATATTTCCAAAAATGTCAAATCCAAAAAAACCGCCTGCCGCAGAAAGAATTACGCGCGCCCTCACCCAGCCTCTGGCTCGCCCTCTCCCAGAATGAAGCTCAAATCGGCAAAGCCGATGAAGAAAAACCATTCCCGGGAGAGGGCTTTCTATCAATATTTTACTGATTCAGCATGTATTAAATAATACCAACAACACCTGAATCGTCCGACGCAGTCGGACACCGAATAAGCGCAGACTTTCGCAGTTATTACGAAGTAATACGCGAAAGTTCTGTCGCGACAAAAAGCCGGGTAGGGATTTCAAAAGGGACAGGGCTGGCGACTGAAGCCCTGTCCCTTTTGATCTTATCGTATGAGACCATGCGAAAACCGGGTAAAGGGCATGGAATGCCCTTTAATGTACGTCCGACTCTCGGAAGAATTTATTGTTGAAATCAGTTAATTAATTCTTATTCTCAGCGAACTTCCTATTCGCTTCGAATGAGATTTTGAATTGATTTAACGCACCAACCTATGAGGTAACGCTTACATTTTCCCGCTATGGACTTCGTCCATCTCGCGGGCAGTCGGAACGAGTCCGACAAACGAGACGCTTCAATATGCGACACGACGTCGCAACGAAAGCGTCTCATCAGTTTCCGCTTCCTTGCGGAAACGGCATGACACCATGCAAACGACGAATACATAAGGCGGAGCCTTATGACAAAAAAAAACCGCGTTACAAACGCGGGCCGATCTTTAAGCCGAAGGCTTAAAAAATTATTTAGAAAGAAACTCATTTATAGCATTCGCGGCACCGCGTCCTTCGCTGATAGCGTAAACAACAAGAGAAGCTCCCCTGTTCGCGTCGCCTGCGGCAAATACTTTATCAACGCTTGTTTTAAAATCAGCGCCGGTATCGATATTTCCGCGGGCATCAAGCTTGAGTCCGAGTTCGTTGACAAAATCCTTCTGCACTACATGAACAAATCCCATTGCAAGAAGAACAAGATCAGCTTCGATCTCGAATTCACTGCCCGGAACTTCCTTCATATTAAATCTTCCGTTTTCATTTACCCACTCTACTTTGCACGCGAGAACATTCTTTACTTTTCCGTTTTCGCCGATAAATTTCTTAGAGCTGATGCACCAGAGTCTTTCACAACCTTCTTCATGAGAGCTTGAAGTCTTGTGAAGTCTAGGCCATAGAGGCCACGGTTCGGAATCAGTTCTTGTCTTTGACGGCATCGGAAGAAGCTCGATCTGAGTGACTTTTCTCGCGCCTTGACGGTTAGCTGTTCCGACACAGTCAGAACCCGTATCACCGCCGCCGAT
Organism: Spirochaetota bacterium; assembly: GCA_029554345.1. Taxonomy (GTDB): domain Bacteria; phylum Spirochaetota; class UBA4802; order UBA4802; family JAFGJZ01; genus JAKJGA01. The sequence goes on from JAKPJF010000075.1 coordinate 36,542, forward strand.
TACGAGAACATTTTTATCAAGAGCGGCTATTAAAGAATCCTGACACACCTTATCTCCCGCGCAGGTTTTATTCTGCTGAGTGAGATAATCAAGTGCCTGATGAATTCCTGAAAGCTCTCTTCCTTCGATTGGAAGATCTCTCGCTTCGCGCGCACCGATTGTTATACAAACGGCGTCATATTCTTTCATGATGTCGTTGATCTTCACATCGCGTCCGACATACGAATTCGTTTTAAAAGTAACACCTTCTTCTTTCATGATGTCGAGACGGCGGTCGATAAAACTTTTTTCGAGTTTAAAATCAGGAATACCGTATCTCAAATATCCGCCCACTCTGTCAGTGCCTTCAAACAATGTAACCAAGTGACCGGCTTTATTCAGCTGATCAGCAGCAGCAAGTCCCGCAGGACCACCGCCGATAACGGCAACTTTCTTGCCGCTTCTTTTTTTAGGCGGATTAGCTTTAACGAGACCAAGCTCAAAAGCCTTTTCAATTACGGCAAGCTCGTTCTGTCTGATGGTGACGGCTTCGTCATTCAGCGCAAGAACGCATGAAGCTTCGCAAAGAGCCGGGCATACACGCCCAGTAAACTCAGGAAAATTATTTGTCTCCTGAAGCATTTCCCATGCTTCTTTCCATTCGCCTTTAAATATTTTATCCTGCCATTCAGGCATGATGTTTGAAACCGGGCATGCCCAGTGGCAGAACGGAACTCCGCAATCCATACATCTTGATGCCTGAAGTTTTCTTTCGTCTTCCGAAAGCTGAAGCTCTACTTCACTGTAGTCATTTATTCTCTGTTCAACCGGTCTGTAACCGGCAACCTTTCTGTTTGTTTTGAGAAAGCCTGTAGGATCACCCATTATGCTCTACCTCCGATCTCTTCTTCCTCGATTATTCCTTTAAGCTTGTTGTCGAGTTCTTTCATTTTCATTTCTGCAAGTGCGCGTTTGTATTCGACCGGCATAACTTTTATAAATTTAGCCTGACTTGAAGTCCAATCCGCAAGAATAGCTTTTGCGTAAGACGAATCAGTATTATCAACATGATTCTGAATCATCGCCTTAACACGGCTGATGTCTTCATCATTGTCCAGTTTCGAAAGTTCAACCATTCCCTTGTTGCAGAAAAATTCAAAATTTCCATCGACATCATAAACGTACGCTATACCGCCGCTCATTCCCGCACCGAAATTTCTTCCGACTTTTCCGAGAACCGTGATATAACCGCCCGTCATGTATTCCGCGCAGTGATCTCCTGTCCCTTCGACAACTGCAGTCACACCGCTGTTTCTAACACAGAAACGTTCACCCGCAACTCCTCTGATATAAACTTCACCCGAAGTCGCTCCGTAAAGAACTGTGTTTCCGATTATGATGTTTTCTTCCGGCTTGAAAGTTGAACCCTTTGGAGGCACTACAACTATCTTTCCGCCGGAAAGTCCCTTGCCGAGATAATCGTTCGCGTCGCCGTGAAGCCTGAAAGTCACACCTTTCGCAAGGAATGCTCCGAAACTCTGGCCTGCACTTCCCGAAAAATCAACGGCAATAGTTTCATTACCGAGACCTTCGTCTCCGTAGCGTTTTGATATTTCGTATGAAAGCATGGCTCCGGCAGTTCTGTCCGTGTTTTTGACAGGAAGACTGAACGAAACTTTTTCTTTTTTCTCAATTGCGTTTTTAGATTTTTCAATCAACGTTCTGTCAAGAATCGCGTCTATCTTGTGAATCTGATCCTGAACACAATAAGTCGCGTATTTATCCGCTTCTTTCGGTCTGTGAAGAAGAAGTGTCGGATCAGCGGTTTTCGCCTTCCAATGAGCATTCGGTTTAACTTCAAGAAGATCTGTTCTTCCGATAAGATCATCGAATTTTTTAATTCCGAGAGAAGCCATCACTTCTCGTACTTCTTCCGCGAGAAATCTGAAATAATTTATAAGATGCTCTGGCTTGCCCGCGAATCTTTTTCTCAATTTAGGGTCCTGGGTTGCGATTCCGACAGGGCATGTATTAAGATGACATTTTCTCATCATTATACATCCCATAACAATCAATGTAGTCGTACCGAAACCGAATTCTTCAGCTCCGAGAAGACCGCCGATTACGATATCGCGTCCTGTTCTCAGCTGACCGTCAGTCTGCAGTTTAACTCTTCCGCGCAGATCGTTGAGAACAAGAGTCTGATGTGTTTCGGCAAGACCTATTTCCCAAGGCATACCCGCGTGTTTGATTGAACTCTGAGGACTCGCGCCTGTTCCGCCGTCGTATCCGCTTATTAAAATATTATCAGCATGCGCCTTAGAAACACCCGCAGCAATTGTACCGACTCCGGATTCAGAAACCAGCTTAACGCTGATTCGAGCGTTCGGATTTGCATTCTTCAAATCAAAAATCAGCTGAGCAAGATCTTCGATAGAATAAATATCGTGATGAGGCGGAGGCGATATGAGAGTTACACCCGGTGTTGAATTTCTTGTCTTCGCGATAATAGCGTCGACCTTGTGGCCCGGAAGCTGTCCGCCCTCGCCCGGTTTAGCTCCCTGAGCGATCTTGATCTGAATTTCATCCGCATTGGCAAGGTAGTTGCTTGTAACGCCGAAACGGCCTGAAGCAACCTGTTTGATCGCGCTTCTTGCCGAAGTTCCGTCCGCGCGTGGAATAAATCTCTTAGGATCTTCTCCGCCTTCTCCGGAATTGCTTCTTCCCTTGATGGAATTCATTGCAACAGCAACAGCCTCGTGAACATTTGCACTTATAGAACCGAAACTCATCGCGCCTGTAGTGAAGCGTTTCATAATTTCTTCAATCGGCTCAACTTCTTTTATATCTATTGCATTTGTCTTTTTGAATTCGAGCATACCTCTGATAACATGAGGCTTCTGATTAAGAGCGTCAGCCTTTGCAGAGAATTCTTTGAATTTTTTATAATCATTAGATCTTGTCGCCCATTGAAGAAGATAAATAGACTCAGGATTCCATGCGTGATTTTCTCCGCCTTTTCTATAACGGTAAACGCCTTCGCTTTCCGGAAGAGCATCCGGTGACTCATAAGCTTTTGAATGAACTCTTCTTACTTCTTCGGCAAGTTCCGCAATACCAATTCCGCCGATTTTAGAAACAGTTCCGGCAAAACATCTGTCAAGAAGCTCTTTGCCTATTCCGACAGCCTCAAAAATCTGAGCTCCGCGGTAACTTCTGAGAGTCGATGTTCCCATTTTTGAAAGAATCTTGAGAATGGCTTTGTTAATAGCCTTCATAAAATTCTTTTCTGCATCCTTGTATTTATCGACACCTTTGCATTTGCCGTTCTTTACCAGTGAATCGATTACGGCAAGAGCTCCGTAAGGATTTATTGCATCCGCGCCGTAAGCGAAAAGAAGCGCGAAATGATGAACCTCGCGCGGTTCTGCCGTTTCAAGAACAAGTCCCGCTTTTAGACGTTTGCCGTTTTTAACAAGATGATGCTGAAGCGCGCCGATTGCTGCAAGTGAAGGAACCGGTGCTCTGTCTTTAGAAAAGTTCTTATCAGAAAGAATTAATATAGAAGAACCTGAGTCAATTGCCTTGTCGGCATCAGCGCATATTTTATCAAATGCGGCAGAGAGTGCTTTTTCGCCGCCTGCAGCATCGAAAGTTATATCAATTACAGAAGTCTTATAATCCGAATTTTTCCAGTCGGCGATTTTTTTAACATCGGAATTGGAAAACAAAGGATTAAGAAACTTGATTCTCTTACAATGATCTTCCGTTTCTTCGATAATATTTTTATGCGAACCGATGAAACTTGTCAGAGTCATTACGAGTTCTTCTCTTATCGAATCGATCGGAGGATTCGTTACCTGCGCGAAAACCTGTTTAAAATAATTAAACAGTCTCTGCGGCTTATCGGAAAAAACCGCAACAGGGGTATCAGTTCCCATTGAACTTGTAGGCTCCATACCCGTTTCGACCATGGTAGGCAAAAGAGTATCAAGATCTTCCCTGTTATATGAGAAAACTTTTTCGAGTTCAGAAAGTTTAGCACTGTCAAACGACGGAGAAACTTCTTCTCCCTTAATTTCCGTAAGATCAGTTCTGTTCTTTGCGACCCATTCGGCATACGGCTTCTGTGTAGCAATTTTCTCCTTAACTTCGCCGTCCGGAATAATTCTTCCTTCTACGGTATCAACGAGAAGAATTTTGCCCGGCATCAACCTTCCTTTATACTCTATCTCTTCAGGAGAAAAATCTTGAACACCTACTTCTGAACCCATCACTATCATGTCATTTTTTGTTATGATATAACGTGAAGGACGCAGTCCGTTTCTATCCAGTGTTCCGCCGACAAATCTTCCGTCGCAGAATACCATTGACGCAGGTCCGTCCCACGGCTCCATGAATGTCGCATGATATTCATAAAATGATTTAAGCTTTTCATCTATAGGATTCTTTTCATTCCAGCTTTCAGGAATAAGCATCATCAGCGCGTGCGGAAGCGAACGCCCTGTCATAACAAGAAGCTCAAGCGCGTTATCAAAAGACGCCGAGTCGCTCTTGTTCGGTTCGATTACAGGAAGTATCTTTTTGATGTCGTCGCCGAACTCTTCCGAAGCAAGCATCGATTCGCGCGCGCTCATCCAGAGACGGTTTCCTTTTACTGTATTGATTTCACCGTTATGAGCAAGCATTCTAAACGGCTGGGCGAGATCCCATGAAGGAAAAGTGTTTGTACTGAATCTTGAGTGAACCAGCGATATAGCGCTCTCGAAAGAAGACTCAGAAAGATCAGGAAAATACTGCTTAACCTGATCCGGCATGAGCATTCCCTTGTAAACAATCGTTTTAGACGAAAGACTCGGGATATAAAAATCTGCTTTATTATTTATCGAAGAATTTCTGATTGTTGATTCTGAAAGTTTTCTTATAATATAAAGTTTTCTTTCAAGACGGTTTTGATCCTGTTTCTGTGTGCCTGAAATAAATACCTGTTCAATTTTCGGTTCGCTTCTTTTAGCGATTTCACCTATACACGAATCAATAACAGGAACATCGCGCCATGCAATTATTTTCTGTCCTTCAGCCGAAACTATCTTTTCAAACTCGGCTTTCACCTTGTCACAGTCTGATTTATCGCGCGGAAGAAAAACGAGACCCGCGCCGTATTCGCCCTCAGCAGGAATATCTTTGATTTTTTCCGCAAAAAACTTATGCGGAATCTGCATCATGATACCTGCGCCGTCTCCGGTCTTATTATCAGCGCTTTCCGCGCCTCTGTGTTCCATTCGCGCAAGCACTTCGAGTCCGCGCTGTACTATGTCGTTTGACTTTCTTCCTTTAATATCGGCAACAAAACCGATACCGCAGTTGTCATGTTCATTCGCTCTGTCATAGAGTCCCTGGTTCTCAGGAAAAAGCTCTTCCATCTATTTCTCCTAAAAAAAAATTGCAGATGTAGTCAAAAAGCCGTTTTTAAGGACATTTTAACCAAGAAAACAAATCAAACTGCCCTCGGCAAACGAAAAGACCGGCTCAAATGTTTCATATATGTTAAATTACCGTAATACAAGGAATCGTTAATTTAAAGAAAAATATGCTTCAAAACCGCTGTTTTGAAGATCCTTCCGATTACCGGAGAAAAGACCGCGCCTCTTACTACAAGATACTCGCCTGCCGGAATAACTGAAATACCCGAGAAACTACGGTTATCCGCGCAAATTAATAGCTCGTTTTTTTTGATTTCATAGACATCATCTCTCTGTTTTAAAAGCGGATCATGCGAAGAAATATATACAGGATATAGAATATTCGTATTTTTTTCATAATACACATCGGCGATATTCTCAGAAGTATCATATTCAAGAAGATCAAGCTCACGCTCAAACAAATATAGCCTTCCGCCGAAAAAGCGCACCTTTGACGGAGAACCCGCAACAACCCGCTTAATTCCCTTATGATATACAAGGTCTCCAAGCGAAGCCTTCTTTTTTTCGAGAAGAACTATATCCCCTTTGCCGAAAAGAGGATGAGCCGAAGAATCAGCTATATAGCTAAAATCATATTTTGAAAATATAACGCCTGCCGCAGTAAGCGTTAAGAGAAAAGACAAAATAGAAGGTGCTATAATCTTCAAATAATGCGCTCTGCGCTCTTTCGTAAAACAAACAAGAGACACAAGCGAAATGATAATATAAACTAAAACGAAACCCGACAAAGAGATAAAGAGTGCGGCATTTTCAGGCAATGGAAGAAAAACATGAAGCATTAAAAGAAAAGGCAGAACAAAGGCTGAAAAATACGCCTTAAATATTCTGCCCGAATAAGCCGTACCCGATGCCGGAAAAAGAAACGCGGCGAACACAGCAAAAACTATATTCATCGCGCTTTTTTCTCCACGCCGGAAATACATTTATTTTGACGTCCGTGCAGCGAATTCCTTTTCAAGAGCTTCAGTCACTTTAGCAACATCCGCCGCGAGACGGAGAGGTTTATTCGCGTGCTTCGACTCGATGCCCTTCAAAGAAGACTCATGATAGCCGACTTTAAATTCAGAGAATTTTAGTCCATGCGCCGTTGAAACAACAACAGTACGCGAATCCTTTTTGATTTCGCCTTTATCAACAAGCTTGATGAGTGCTGCAAGCGCAACTGCGGTATGCGGACATGTGTACATTCCTGTTTTATCAGCAACAGCAGCCGCGTCGGCGAGTTCATCTTCGCTAGCATCTTCAACTATTCCATTGAAATCTTTGAGTCCCTTGATCGCCTTCTTAACAGAAACCGGATCCCCGATCTGTATCGCCGACGCCAGAGTCTTTTCAGCCTTAACCGGCTCAAACGATTCGTAGTTTTTGAGATACGATCTATAGAGCGGATTCGCGTTTCTCGCCTGAGCAAGAATTATGCGCGGCTTCTTCGTAATGATGCCGAGATCAAGCATTAGAGAAAAACCTTTTGCAAGAGCCGAAACATTTCCGAGATTTCCGCCCGGAATAATTATATTATCAGGAACTTCCCAGCCGAACTGCTGAACGATTTCAGGTGCAATAGTTTTCTGACCTTCGATTCTAAGCGAGTTCATCGAATTGGCGAGATATATCTCGTTATTCTTTGTAACTTCCTGAACGATTTTCATACAGCCGTCAAAGTCTGTGTCGATTGAAAGAACAATCGAATTATTTGAAATAGGCTGAACAAGCTGTGCAGTTGTAATCTTGTCTGCAGGAAGAAACACAATAGACGGAATGCCTGCATACGCACAATATGCCGAAAGAGCCGCCGAAGTATCGCCTGTTGAAGCGCATGCCACAGCTTTAATTTTCTTTCCGCGCGCGATCATGTCATTGACCTGCGAAACAAGAACCGTCATTCCGAGATCCTTGAAAGAACCGGTGTGAGTGTTTCCGCACATCTTTACCCAGAGATCGTTCATGCCGAGAAATCCGCCGAATCTCTTCGCCCAGAAAAGATTGCTGTTTCCTTCGTACATAGAAACGATATTTTCGTCATCGATGTCGGGATTAATCCACTCCTTATAGCGCCATACACCCGAGCCGAACGGCCATTTGGTAGTTCCCATTCTCGAAGAAAAAGTTTCCTTCCACTCCGACGCTGATTTCTTTTTAAGATAATCAGCGTCATGATGAACCTCGAGAAGAGATCCGCACTTAGGGCACTTGTATATAATATCAGTTAAAGAAAATTTACCTTCGCATCCGTCGATACATCTAAAATATGCATTCATCAGTCTTCCACCCTTATTACAACTACTTCTTCTTTTATAAAACTGAACTCATTTATGAGCTCAAGCGATTTCTTCATCGAAGCCTCGCTCGCACTGTGCGTCATTATTATGAGAGGCACAGTATTATCAGTGCTGTCTTTTTCTTTCTGAACCACAGACGCGATGGAAATATTGTTTTTAGCGAATACTCCCGCGACTTTTTCAAGCACGCCTGAAGAATCCTCAGTGCGCATTCTGAAATAAAAACGCGAGCATCTTTCTCCCGATGGAAGAAGCTCCGCCTTTCCGTCAAGATGAAGAGCGCTGTCTTCAACAAGAGTGTTCTGCGAAATTCTGACTACGTCACCGACAACAGCTGACGCAGTCGGGAATGAACCGGCGCCCTTACCGAAAAGAACCACATTGCCTGTCATATCCGCGTCAAAAAGAATCGCGTTAAATTCGCGTCTGACTGACGCGAGCTGGTGATTTTTTCTGATCATCGTCGGATGAACACGTATATCGATTTTGCCGTTTACATCTTTAGCAATTCCGAGAAGTTTTATGACGTAACCCATCTCGCGCGCGAAATGCATGTCGATAGAAGAAATACGGGTTATACCTTCCTTAGAAACAGACGAATAATCAATTTCTTTATTGAAAGAAAGCATTCCGAGAAGAGTAATCTTGTGACCGGCATCATATCCTTCGATATCGAAAGTCGGATCAGCTTCGGCAAAACCTTCACGCTGAGCTTCCTTGAGCGCATCGCCGAAAGAAAGCCCGCCCTCTTCCATGCGAGTTAAAATATAGTTTGTTGTTCCGTTTAAAATTCCCATTACGCTGTTAATGCGGTTTCCGACAAGACCCGATTTAAGCGCGTCAAGGCATGGAATACCGCCTCCGACACTCGCCTCAAAGCCGAGCTTGACCTTGCTGTTTTTGACAATTGAGAAAATTTCACTGCCTGCTTCAGCAAGAAGCTTTTTATTCGCAGTGACAACATTCTTTCCGGCTTTCAATGCTTCGATTATCATAGATTTGGCCGGCTCAACGCCGCCTATAAGTTCAACAACAGTATCAATTTCTTTATCATTAATTATATCTTTCCAGTTCGTCGTAAGGGCGGTTCCGGCAACTTCTGAAGCGATTTTGTCTGCACGCAGATCACAGATCATTTTGACCGACACATTAAGTCCGGTGCGCGCCGCAATAACTTCAGAATTTTTCTTGAGGAGACCATAAACTCCGCTGCCGACAGTGCCGTAGCCGATGAGTCCGATCTTGACATCTTTTTTCATAAACCTAACCCTTGATATAATTTTGCTAAAACTTATTTCAAGCGGACTTTTTGTCAATAATAATGATTTTATTCAAAGGCTTCGCCTTTTGATCCGTTATTCGCATGGTGTCATGCAATACACAAAAGGTGCTCCGCACCTTTTAAATCCATTTGTCCATTTCTTTTGCGTCGCCCAAAAGAAATGGACGAAAGAAAAGGGCGCCGCTGCGCGGTGCTTGTCTCGCGTATTCCTCGCACCGGCGTTGCCGGATGCTGCGGTCGCTCGAGTTGTGTCCGACTGCGTCGGACAGTTTAGGTTCATTTTCTGCTCACTCAGCTTTTGCGTCTGTATTGACTCTTTATCACTCACTCCTTGCCCAGACTTCCGACAACCATATCCTTATGCCTCATTGATTTCAATGACGACATAAGGCCGCTTATCCTAAACCGGATGGGAGTTTAGTTCGAATCTAATTGTACTACTTTAATAGCAATAATCCTTTATACGAAAATAAATCATTTGTCGTAATTACTTTCATTTTATTCTTATTTTTCTGAGCAATTCTAAATTTAACAGTTATTTTATTATTTGAAAAAATATACTCTTCAGATGGATAAGAAATACCTTCTTCATCTTCATCTATTTCGATTCCAGTATTTTTTTCAGCTACACCTTTAAAAACTATATTATTAGTTTTATTGTTTTTATCCAAAAATTCACAATAAAAATCAATACCATTTTTTACATAAGTAACAATTACCGTTTGAGAAATCTGACTATTTTCGAAATAGTATGTTTTTTTGATGTCTTCAGACCTGCAATTTGCAAAAATCAAAAGACTTATACCGATTAACATATTTTTACCACTTAACAATCTACCGCATTTCATTCACACCACCTCCAGCAGGTATTCCATTAGCATTTAAAATTACAATTTGGCGTAACACCAGATGAGAGTCTAAATCCTGACACTTCATTTTGAGAAAATAGCGAATATTTGACAGAATCTCCCGACTACCTCTCAATATAACCAATTCACTTCTCTCAGTTTTTCCTACTACAGATCCAACATGACCTTTTCCTCCACCCCAATTAAATATTGTAAGATCACTAGTAACTATCTAGAAAAGTTTATATGAAAATATTATAAATTTACATAACAACCATACTCGATGTCTTTTTCATGGCTGTCAAAAAATATACTTTTTCGATCAAATGCTATCCAATGTCCTTCCGAAAATTTAGCATAGCTAGAATTTTTTTCTTTTATATTCCATTTTCAGATAAAGTCTCTCAGGTTTACTTAATAAAAATTTTTTCGCAACATTGATCCAATTATCTTTTATATTAAGCATTTTCATCGTCAATCCAATATTATAATCCAAAATATTACAAAGGCGAAGCCTTATTCTACAAGTCCGATCTGTCCGCATTAAATTTTCCCAATCCTGACCCACAGGAAGAGAAGCGATCGTGAGCTCTGAAAGTAATTAACGAATGACAGAAAAAGCCTTTAAAAACTTCATCCGCAGAATAAGTTACGCGTATACTGAGCGAAGCGAATAAACGCGTAATGATATTATCAATTAAATGATTCCCGAAATTACGAAAGTGCGCTAAGCACTTCAGAAAGATATGCATGAAAGAAAAAGAAATTAAGGGGTCTGGGGATATCCCCAGCGGCTTTTCTTTGCGGTACTTTCTTTTTGCCGAAAAAAAAGAAAGTACCAAAACCGGGTAAAGGGCATGGAATGCCCTTTGATTTTTATCTTGATTTATTATACAAAATGCATCACTGAAGATATTATACTGAACTATTAGTTTTAAAGAGGTAAAATGAAAAAATTCACATTTGCATTATGCGTATTATGTACTTTTATATTTTCATTCTCGCAGGCGAATCAGCAAAGAAGAAAAGTTTTATT
>JAKPJF010000076.1 GCA_029554345.1 Spirochaetota bacterium
CGCATTATCAGAGAGAATATGTTTTCCGGAAAATCATTGCGTGATCTTATTTGCCCGGTTAAGCATCGACCCTTATCAGACAAGGAATTGAATTGTGAAATTCAAGGATGTATATGGAGCTAAAACAATGGGACAGCAGTGCAATCCAATATTTTGTTTTATCAAAATATACAGCATTTCTAATACTAGCACCTCCATCCGGAAATGTCCAATTTTCTCCATAATTGACTGATCTGCATACATTCTCATTTCTTGTTGCAGTCATATACTTCCCGTCATTGCCCTGGTCACTAAGTGACGGATCAGTTTTTGACACATAACAGCTGTTCCAGTTTTTTGAACCGGCTTCAGATTGCATCCATGTAACACCATAATCATCCGAAACCCATATATAGCCAGTCGGACTCCCTTCAATTGCTGCAACATATTGTCCGCTTGAAGAGCATGATACAGCTTTCCAGTTTTTAGTTTCAGTATTGGAATACATATAAGCAGAATCAAAAACCGACAATAAAGCAGAAGGAAGGCTCAAACCTCTAACCCTGAAAATTGTACTGTAAACAGTTTCACTGGGTTCCATATTCGGCGATTTTGCATAAACGGCATATCTATATGCTCCAGGATATTTCGTCATTTGAATCCAATCATTTGATGATGTTGTCTTCGGATCATTGGGAATTGATAATGCATTGTACCAATTATCTAATGAATATGACTGATTATATTTTATTTCAGTATCGGAAGGATACGTATTTGCGATGTCAATTGTGGCATAGTTAACACCGCCAGAAGGATAGACGAGTTTGCTCTCTGCAAATGATTGAACAGGATATGGCTGGCATGTACTCAATTGAAATTCAGGCATCGGCGTTCTTATCTTGATTTTGACTGATGCAACAGATGACTGTTTATAACCCCGGGTAACGGCGACGGCTTTTATACTCGTGTTGACCTCGGCGTTTATAGCCGTTCCGGCATATTCATCCGATTCAGGTGTCGGTGTATCCGCTTCAGCAGAACCGATCGCAGTAGTATAAAATATCTTAGTGTCAGGACCACTTGCCGAAATAGTAACAGTCTGGGCATTATCATAGATATCAGCTACTTCGCTAAACACAGGGTTTGGTGTTGTTCCCTTCTCAACCGTAGTAAATGTATTGCTTTTCGCATCAATGTATTCATTGCCAGCTAAGTCTTTTATTCCGCTCCGGCCGCTCACTTTATAATTAGAATAGTATTCAAGCCCGTCAGGAACAAAGGTAACAATATTTCCTTCAACAGAGCATTTGCCCGAAGGATTTGGCTTTAATAAAGAGAAAAATGATCCATTGTCTTCAAGTTTCACAGAACTATCAGAAACAGATGAAGGCATTATTTCTTCGTCAAACACAAGCCTCAAAGGCGAGCGCAATCCGACACCAGTTGTGCCGCTTGTATCGATGCTGTTAAGCTGCGGCGGCGTATTATCAACTGTCACGGGAGCAAGCGCGGCGAATGGATCGTTTATTCCGTCAGAAAATACAACCCATACTTTATTACGAAACTCAGGCGTTGAAAGTTTTACTTTTGCCTCAGTGGACGAAGCAGGTCCGGCAATATCTACAATTATATCCTTAAAGTTTCCGTTTTCATCCTTTCTGTATAAAAAGTAATCAGATGCCGGACGCAACCCGGCAGAGCTTTCATCCACGCCATTATCGCAGTACAACTGATAAATTCCTTCACAGTCGGCTTTGAATGATATCCTGGTATTTTTTTCTTTCTGAATATATGCAGAACCTTCATATCTTACCGTAACGGTCGGTCCGCGCCTTCCCTTTCCTATTTCATAATTTGTGGCAGCGCTCGCGTCTTTATGGTCGACAACTGAAACAGCAACAGTCACGGGAAGTCCCGGGCGCACAAAAGAACCTGTAACAAAAGGAATAGTACACGAATCATCGGTATTAACAGGGTTTCCGAATGTTCCGTAGTCTGAATTAAACTGAAACTTTAGTTTTTTATTTTCGGGATCATGAGCCTTGACAGTTATAGTAAATTTCATTCCGGCTTTAAGCGAATCAGTCGAAGAACCGTTCAATGACACGGCTTTAACATCAATAATCGACGGAGGCTCGTTCGGTTCAAAATTCTGCGCGTCGCCGATAGTTCCGCCGCCGCACGAATTTAAAAATATTATAAATGCCGCTAAAGCAAAAAGTTTTTTCATAAATCCTCCTCTCATTCAGGGAACTGCCGTAACAACGCTTTTCACGGAAATGTCGTCGTTTATATAATCACAGAAAATAATCCATATATTATTAGGAGCGCTGTTGAGTTTGAGTTTTACGTTTGAATCAACTGCGGAACTGAGTCCGGAAATCGTCACAGTTACATAGTCGAATATTCCGCCGGTTTCATCATAAGGAAATATTCTCTCAGAATCATTCATTTTTAACGTGCCGGAAAGAGCGGCATTGTCGCATATTACCTGATAGTATCCTTTACAATCTGCTTTAACCCTGATCGATGCGGTTCCGTTATTATTGCAATTTATTGCCGAATCGCCCGGATGAATTTCAAGAACCGCTTTTTTCTTTCCCTTTCCGACTGAATGAACACCTTTGTATTCACCGCCGATTGGATCTGTTATCGCAAGATTGATATCAACAGGTGTTTCGATTTTTACTTTATCATTCGTTACAAAAGTAATTTTGCATAGGTTTCCTGAAACTTCTTTACCGCCGAAGGTGCCGAAATCAGATGTGAATTCAAAATCGAGTCCTTCATCTTCAGGGTCAATTCCTTCTACCGTGATATTAAAGACAACATCTTTTACGAGCGAATTGACATCAATTCCTGCTGATTCTGGTGCTAGAACTGCAGAAAAACTTGCGAGTTGAGGATTTTCATTCGGTACAAAATCCTGAGCATTGCCGATTGCGCTTCCGCCGCAGGAGGTCAGCAGAATCAATAATAAAAAAGCCCAAGCCGCAGATAGAAATATACGCGTACGTATAAAATCCCCCTTTCACATATTAATCAAAAACTATATAAATTATATAGTAATTATTAAACTCATTTTTTATCAAGCATTCTCTTATTTGTAGTGTCATAAAAGGCCGAAAATTTACATTTTTTCAGTGTTTTTTTAAGGTTTTTTGCGTTTTGCTGAAAAAACCTCACAAAACAACGTATATATTATTGACAGGCATGTTTTTTTCTAATAGTTTAAGGTGGATAATGAGTACTGCAATGGAATTTACGAAAGAACAGCTTGAACAGATCGGTTCATACATCGAATCAAACTTCGACCGTTTCGGTGCGAAGAGCAATGTAGTCCAACTCCGCCCGTACGACATTCAGCTCATCGAACGCATGACGCGCATCGAAGAAGAACTCAGAAGCCAGCGCGAATTGATGCAGTTGGGATTCAATCAGATGGACAAACGGTTCGAATCCATGCAGAAACAATCGGACACACGCTTTGAAATGATGCAGAAAAATATGGATACACGTTTCGATGACATGAATAAAAAATTCAACATGATAACGTGGATGATGAGTGCAGGCTTTACAATAATTGCAACAGTTATAACACTGATTTCAATCTTCGGTAAATAAAATCGCGGGCAGTCGGAACGATGGTGAAACTCTGCATTTACTTCAATTTTGCATTTTACAGTAATTATCAATGATTTGCAGTATTCTGGATATTCGCACCCCGGCGATTGTTGAAGAAACAACAAAAAAACCGTGCAAGGCATCAATGAATGTATCATCTATCATCAGAAGTGAAAGTTCATTCTTCAAAAATTGATGAACTTCAGCTACGGATTCCGAATCGAAAGGCAATGATCTTGTAATACTTTGATTTATTCCGGACTTATACCACTTGTTCGTAAAACCGAGAGCTTCTTCTTCCGTAGACATGACATCGACTTTTACATTGTTATAAATTAGCCTGCATAAAGGCGCTTGTTCGTCACTCATTTCATCTTTAAAGCCTTTCGCTCTCAACTTTGAAATAAATTCAGTATATTTTCCATATGTGCACATGTTTATAACGAAATCGACATCATCAGTCGGACGCATTCTCTCAGATGCCGGATTTTCACAATATAGAAATGTTACCGCACCTCCGACAAAAACAACCTCTTTCCTCAGATCACCTAATCCATCGCAGACAGTTTGAAGCATTTGAATATTGGATTTCAACTCCGCCCGTCTCCGATCATTGAAATTAACATCTTTTCAGCGATTTCACGTTCGCGAATTCTTCCTGTCCTCTGAGCGTCAAGCAGAGCGCAATAATCATACAAGTTGCTGTTTTTGAGAGCGATAACGGGTATCGATTTATAAAACGGAATCAGCGAAGTCCCCCGGATTTCTCCGTCCGGATGGGGCCAGACAAAAACATCGTCGTTGCTGTATACAATGCGGTTTTCGAAAACAGGCGCCGCGAAGGATGTAGGAATTCCTCTTTCCATCTGTCCGAATGTAGGCGGAAAAACATATTTAAAACCATGAATGAGAAATTCCTTTGCCGCAGCGGTTATCGGAGTATAGTCGCCAAGAAGCAGTCTTGAATTTATCAACCGCTTTATCGCCGAATGAGTTTCGGAAAGACTGATTCCGGTACCACGGCTTATCAGCGGCATGGTTACCATTTCATCTGCGCTTTGCAGCAAATAAAGAAGAATTAAAATATCCTGTGCTTTCATGATACAACATTATACAGACTGTTTAATAATTTCCATAACTTTTTTTCGCGTTTCGCGAAACGCGAAATTATCGCAACACAATTATCTTTATGTTTATTTTATTTTTTATTTATCAATATGCCCGTTAAACTGCATTACTTGAAGCCGAGGTCGGAACCATCCCGATAAAAGAGACGCTTCAACAAGCGACTGCTCAACCTTTTGCCTTAATTTAATTTCTACTACACGGCAAAATACTTGAATTTATATTATTATAAGAAATAATTTAGCTCTTATTATTATTACAAAAAACAGGTAAAGCAGAAACTGAATGATAACAATAAAAGGCTCATACAACACCGCTAATGTAATGATTGATGAAATTGATGAAACTGCAAGAGAACAGATTCAGAATTTTCTGAATCATCCGGCTTTTGCCAATACCTATATCGCGGTAATGCCTGATGTTCACGCCGGAAAAGGCGCGGTCATCGGTTTCACAATGAAAACAAACGGCTTCATTATTCCTAATGTTATAGGTGTAGATATCGGCTGCGGAATGTTATCTGCAAAATTCAGCCTTGATTCAATCGATCCCGCAAAGCTTGACTCATTTATCAGAACGGAAATTCCTTCCGGTTTCGCTATAAACAAAAATCATAACTGCGTTTCGAAAAGTCAGAAACATGAAATCAGAGACGTATGCCTAAGAATTAAAACCGACACCGACAAGGCATTAAACGCCGTTGGTTCCCTCGGCGGAGGAAATCATTTCATCGAAGCCGGATATGATTCTAACAGATATTTATGGATAACTATCCATTCAGGAAGCCGAAATTTCGGTCTGAAAATAGCCGTACATTACCAAAAGAAAGCGAAAGAAATCCTCAGTAAAAATTCAGCCGATATTCAATACAAAGATCTCGAATTTATGCCGGAAGACAGCCCTGAATGCCGGGATTATCTGCGTGATCTTTTTACCGCACAGAGATTTGCCGCTTCAAACAGAGAAGAAATGATGCGCCGGATCATTTCATTTATCGGAAAAGATCCCGAGGAAACGATTGAATCCGTTCACAACTTCATCGGAACGGATAACATAATCAGAAAAGGAGCGACTCCCGCTCACAAGGGACAAAAGGTAATTATACCTTTCAACATGAGAGACGGAATCGCAATATGCGAAGGAAAGGGTTCGGAAAAATATAACTGCTCGGCTCCTCATGGTGCTGGAAGAATATTGAGCCGCGTGCAGGCAAAGAAACAATTATCCGCGGATGATTTCCGCCGGCAGATGACAAATGCCGGAATATACACATCGACTGCATCAAAGGAGACTTTAGATGAAGCCCCCGGCGCATACAAAGACATGAACTTGATTCTTGATAATATAAAAGAAACCGTAGAAGTAATTGAAATGATCAAACCCGTGTATAACTTCAAAGCGGGGAAGGAATAGGGATTTTTCAGAATTGAATGAAAGTTAATGTGCCCTCACCCAGCATGAATTTATCTTTGATATCAATCAAATGTTGCTTTTTCTCCATTGTCTTTTTTGTGCATTTTCCATCCTGGCCGCACAAAACTGGTGCACATCCTGTGCACTATGCCTGTCAGCTTCGAATACTGCTTTAATTATTTTTTACACATCAAAGTCAGAGGTAACTTTTGCGCTATCCCACTGAAGACTTCGTCTTCCTCGCAGATAGTCGGAACGATCCCGATTATTATATTTTTCTTAAATTTTGAAGCAATTCAGGAAGGTCTAATACAACAGTTTTCCACAAAACGCTATCATCTACAACATCATAACCATGAATGAGACGATCGCGCATAGCTGAAATGATCTTCCATGGAATCATAGGATATTTACTTCTAATCTCATCTGGAATTCTTTTTGCGGCTTCGCCCATAACCTCAAAGCATCTTATAACAGCATATCTGGTTTTTAAATCTTTAGAAAAAGAATCGAAACTGGTATCTTTCGTAAATTCTATTATTAACTCGGCAGACCTTATAATATCTTCAACATAGTCGGTGTAGACTTTTTCAGACATAGACAACCTCTGAAAGAATCCTTTCGCCGATTGTGCGCTTCAAATCACGCTTGATGACAAGATCAACTTTTTTATCAAACTTTGCGGAAAGCGACTGCTCAAGCTCGATAAGTGAAAACAGCGTCATACAGCTTTCATCAGTAAGATCAATGAGAATATCGATATCGCTGTTTTCGTCGGCTTCACCGCGCAGATATGAACCAAAAAGACCGATGCTTTGAACGCCTAGAGCACTTAGCCTTTCTTTTTCTAAATGAAGAACATTCATAATTTCACGTGAGGTAATCATAGGTAAATATTATCTTCAAAAATAGATTTGTCAAGCCATTCATGCAGGTAATGAATTCTTGCTCCCTCACCCAGCATGAATTTATCTTTGATATCAATAATATATTGCTTAGTCTCAACGTCCATCCATGTCCGTTTCGATATTTGACATCAATATTTCTTTCCCACACATCTCTGAGGTAACGCTTGCGGTTTCCCGCAAAAGACTGAGTCTTTCTCTCGGGCAATGTTTCCGCCTCCATGCGGAAACTAAATGGCGAAGCCGATGAAGAAAGACCTTTCCCGGGAGAGGGCTATCTCTCATTATATTATTGATTCATCAAAAGATGAATTATAGAAAAAGCACCTAAACATCAGCCGAAGGCTGATACCAAATAAGCTGAGCTTTCGCAATCCGCTGAAAGCGGTGCGAAAATCGAAGCGAAAAAAGCCGCGCGGCGATTGAGCGACGTATTTTTCTTTCGCCGGTTTCTTTTGTTACGCAGACAAAAGAAATCGGCAAAACCGGGTAAAGGGTGTGAAACACCCTTTGAAGTCTGCCCGCATCGCGGGCATCTTTAAAACAAAAAAGCGTTCCGAATCGGAACGCTTTTTTTATAATCTCTAATGAAATTAGAATCTTATTTTGCTTTTGCAACGATTTCTTTAAAAGCGTTGAAATCTTTGATAGCGATTTCAGAAAGCATCTTTCTGTTGATCTTGATGTTTGCTTTATCAAGAAGACCGATAAGCTTGCTGTATGACACACCGCAGATTCTTGCAGCTGCATTGATACGCGCGATCCAGAGAATTCTGAACTCGCGTTTTTTTCTTTTGCGGTCTTTATACGAATGCTGAAGCGCCATTCTATGAGCGTCTTTCGCAGTTCTATAAAGTCTTCTTCTTCCGCCTATATAGCCTTTTACGGCTCTCATTATTTTTCTTTGTCTTTTATGGTGAACTAAACCAGTGGTTGCTCTTGGCATACTCTAACCTCTTTAAATATTCGTCTTACGCGTAAGGAAGCATTCTGCTGATTCTATCGAATTCAGGAGTTCTTTCCGCAAACGTTCCTCTGAGCTTTCTTTTTCTGCCCGGAGATTTACACTGAAGCTGGTGTCTTGCAAAAGCGCTGGCTCTTTTCACTTTACCTTTCTTCGTGATGGAGAATCTTTTCTTTGCTCCGCTATTCGATTTAATTTTAGGCATTATTTTCCTCTCTGTCTATATCTGTCTTCTTGATCTTGGCGGATTGGGATACGCCAGGAGCAAGGAACATTGTCATACTTTTTCCTTCAACCAGCGGTCTTCTTTCTACAACCGCACAGTCTGCAAGTTCACCCTGCATCTTCTCCATTACCCTGAGTCCGAGTTCGGAATAAACGATTTCTCTTCCGCGGAACATCATTGTAACCTTAACTTTATCTCCTTTTTCAAGGAACTCTCTCGCATGCTTAACTTTATGAGAATAATCATGCTCATCAATAGAAGGACGTAATTTCACTTCTTTTATATGAACGATTTTCTGCTTCTTCTTGGCTTCTTTTGCCTTTTTGATCTGCTCAAAACGGAATTTGCTGTAATCTGATATCTTAACAATCGACATATCCTGTTTGGATATCTCAATCAGATCAACTCCTTCGTCTTTTGCCATCTGAAGCGCTTCCGCGAGAGAAACAACACGTGGTTCGTTCTCACCGACTAATCTGACGCTTGGGCCGTCAATTTCCTCATTCAAGCGATGCTCTCTGGCATCCTTGCGGTCTCTGCCGCCTTGCCTGCGATTTAAGATATTCCCCTCCATAGAGATAGAAAGATTTTGACCAGAATGCCACACGGCGCATATTTTTAGCAACAATAATTCAGGATAATGACTGAATTAATCGCTGAAAACGACATAATACAGAATAAAATTAACTCTATCAGTTATTTTCGGATTTTATCAAAGCGATAAAATCATCACAGCTCATAACTTCAGGCTTATCCGAACCGCGTCTTCTGACTGAGACGGAACCTGCTTCAATTTCCTTCTTGCCGAGTACGGCAACATAAGGTACACGGCTTGTCACTGCGTTTCTTATCTTATAACCCATTGTCTCATTTGACAAATCAATATCAACACGAAGTTCTTCCTGCTTCATTCTTGCCTGAAGAGCCTTAACGCCTTCAGCTTCGTTTTCTGAAACGTTTATAATAACGCACTGAACCGGAGCAAGCCACACTGGAAACGCTCCTTTGTAATGCTCGACGAGAATTCCGAAAAATCTTTCAAGCGATCCGAGAAGTGCACGGTGAATCATTATCGGACGGTGATCCTTTCCGTCAGAACCCGAATATGAAATATCAAATCTTTCAGGAAGATTAAAATCAAGCTGAACAGTCGAGAGCTGCCAGTCGCGTCCGATAGCGTCTTTTACGGCAATGTCGATCTTCGGGCCGTAGAAAGCCCCGTCGCCTTCATTAATTTCGTAAGACATTCCGCTTCTCTGAAGAGCTTCTTTGAGAGCAGCTTCCGCCTTATCCCAAAGTTCAACCGAACCGACATATTCCTTTTCAGGTCTTGTTGAAATCTTTATCTTGAAATTTTCGAATCCGAATTTCTTAAGCATGAACATCGAAAAATTAAACGCCGCGAGTATCTCATCGGTTATCTGATCCAGGCGGCAGAAAATATGCGCGTCATCCTGAGTGAATCCTCTAACACGGAGAAGACCGTGAAGAGTCCCTGAACGCTCGTATCTGTAAACAGTTCCGAACTCTGCAAACTTCACCGGAAAGTCGCGGTAACTGCGCTGTTCGCTTTTATAAACCATCACGTGAAACGGACAGTTCATCGGCTTAACATAATAATCTTCGCCGTCAATATCCATCGGCGAATACATTCCATCTTTATAGAAAGACAAGTGCCCGCTGGTTTCCCACAAAAGACTTCTTCCGATATGAGGAGTATAAATTATTTCGTAACCGTTTTTGTAATGTTCTTTTCTCCAGAAATCTTCAATGAGGACTCTTATGCGGGCGCCCTTAGGTGCCCAAAGAATCAGACCCTGACCTACTTCATTGCTAACTTCAAAAAGATGCTGATCCTTTCCGATTCTGCGGTGGTCGCGTTCCTTTGCCTCTTCCTGAAGACGGATATAATCATCAAGTTCCTTCTTGTCCGGAAAAGAAATTCCGTAAATACGCTGAAGCATTTTATTCTTCTCGTCACCGCGCCAGTACGCACCTGCAACGCGAAGAAGCTTGAAAGCTTTGATATCGCCGGTTTTAGCGACATGAGGTCCGCGGCAAAGATCGAAAAAATTTCCCTGAGTGTAAACAGAGCCCATTTCATCAGTTATGGCATCAAGAAGTTCAACCTTATAAGTTTCGCCCATATCGGCGAATTTCTTTTTTAAATCAGCAACAGGAATTTCAGAGCGGACTATATTGATGTTTTCCTGAGAAAGTCTTGTCATTTCTTTTTCTATTGAAGCTAGATCTTCAGGAGTAAATGGTTTCTCAGCGTCGAAGTCATAATAAAATCCTTCATCAATTGAAGGTCCTATCGCAAGCTTAACTTTTGGAAAAATATTTTTAACAGCCTGAGCCATCAAATGAGAAGTCGAGTGCCAGTATAATTTTTTTCCTTCGGCATCCTTGAACGTGATTACCTTAAGCGAAAAATCTTTCTGCGGAATGAAATTCAAGTCTTTAGCTTCTCCGTCAACGGATGCGGCAAGAGCTGCTTTCTGCAGTGATTTTCCGATTTGTCCTATAATGTCGAAAAGAGTCGAACCGTTCTCGGCAGAAAGCTTTGAACCGTCAGGAAGTGTAATTGATATCATGGTAAACTCCAAGATCTTGGGCGATACTGGATTCGAACCAGTGACCTCCTGCGTGTCGAGCAGGCGCTCTAACCAACTGAGCTAACCGCCCCCAAGTAAGTATGTAGAAATATTTTTTATGACGTTAGCTTGTCAAGCCGAATATCAAAGTTTTTTCTTTCTGAATAGAACGACTTCATAATTCTCATCGATCTCTTCTCCGTCAAAACCGTAAAGCTCGGCAAGCAAAGCTTCGTTTTCAGAGAGAAACGCAAGATGGTCTCCGCGCATGACGTCTTTTCCGAAATAGAATTTAGAATAATGAGAAACCATATCTTTCAGATTCCTTCTGAAGACAAATTTCTCCGACTTAATAAAATCAAAACCCTTGAGATCAGCAAATGTCTTGAGATCCGTTTCAAGATAATAGTCCGAATGAACAGGATTTATGCATTTGATGAGCTCATCATAAACTCCGTCGATATCCGCGTCAGGAAGAACAACTCCCGTAAAAAGAAAATATCCTTCGGGATTCAGAACACGTTTTGATTCTTCAAGTATATTTATGGAATCGAACATATCGAGAATGTCAGAACATATAACCATGTCGAATTTCTCGTAATCGAGCGGCATCAGCGAATATGAACCGTTGACGGCAAACACATTGTCATTTCCCTGATTCGAAAGAAACAGTTTGATGTTTTCAAAATAATTCTCAAGAACATAATGCTTTTTCTGCTTAAGATATTCAGGCATGAAATTTTTAACAAAAGAAAGCCGCAAAACTTTTTCAGGCAGATACTCTCTAAGAAAAGTATCAACTGTACCGATAAGTTTTTCTTTTCTGAAATCAGCTCCGACTTCATAAGGCTGATAAAACTCGCCTGCCAGATAATTTTGTATAAGTTCTTCTCTGTTCATATTGCCCCGCATGACAAGATTTTATTATTGACACATTTTGTAATCAATTAAAAAACTTATTTTGAAATTTAATCAATACTTTTTCATCTCATTTCCCGCAAAACGGCGTGAGATATTTTTTCTGCCCCAAACCGGAGAGTTTATGACCGATAAAAGCGTTTATTATGATTCTTATAAAGAAGACCGTGATATTATTCTTGAATATAACCAGATCAATCTCAAGGAAGTCGGTGTATCAAATATTCTCGGAATGGGCATAGATAATCTCACATGCATGCACGCCGTTGCAAAAGTCGTAAAGATGATTGAAGAAGGCGGAGTTCATCACGTCATCAATCTTAATCCGTACAAACTTCTCCGTTACCGCGCAAACAGAGAACTTAAGACTATTTACAATAAATCTTCTCTCAGATTCGCATCCGGCGCAGGCATTCAATGGGCAGCCAAAATGCTTAAGTTTCCGATTAGAGAAAGAATCCCTTTCATTCATTTTATGATGGAGCTTATAAGAATTTCTGAAATAAAAGAACTTTCAATATTTCTTGTAGGCGGAAAACCCGAGACCGCAGAAAGAGCTTTCGCAAACATCAAAAAATCTTTTCCGAATATACGCATAGTCGGAAGACACGGCGGTTTCTTCAATCCCGACCGTGAGAAATCAGTAGTTGAAGCTATAAGAAAATCAGAAGCAAACATAGTTTTCGTAGGCATGGGTTTCCCGAAAGAAGACCGGTGGATCGCGAAATTCGGCAAACAATTCAAAAATGTTGTTTTTATAAGCGCAGGCGGATCTCTGGATATAATATCCGGTGAAAACAGAAAAGCTCCGGAATTTTTTACAGAACGCGGCACGGAATGGTTTTACAGAATAATAACCAAGCCGTGGAGAATCGGCCGTTTATTCAGGGTATGTCTTTTTTTCGTACATACAGTACTTTACAGAATATTTAAGTCAAGATGAGCGAATTTCCACGAGAAATAACATTCAAGGCTGTTTTCCGCACATCTGATTTTGTTTCAGAATCAGTCAGGGTTCTGCTTTCAGAAAAACTTGAAACATTCAGCCTTTCTGAAAAAACAAGCGGAGGCGGAAAATTTATCAGCTTCACGGTTTCCGCTCATTTTGAAAGCGAAGAGAAACTAAATGCTCTCACGGGTTCTGTTTCGTCAATTGAAGGTTTTACTTTGATGGTCTGACTGCTCTTCCCGCAAGCGCGCCGCTTGCCCATGCAAAGTGCAGATTAAATCCGCCGGTATCTCCGTCAACATTCAGAAGTTCTCCGGTTATATGAATACCGCGCATTTTTTTTGATTCCATCGTAAACGGATTTACCTCATTGCAGTCAACACCGCCTGCGGCAACAACTGCTTCCGAAAAACCCCTCGCTTCGCCCGGATTAAAACGCGATGCTTTTAATAGCGAGGATATTTCAGCGCATCTTTCCATGTAAGAAAACGCTTCACGCGCAGGATCAAATGATGCAAGCTCGAGAAAAACCTGACCCATGCGTTTTTTCAAAATACCGCCGAGCGCAAAAGATGCGGATCTGCCCCGTACAGAAAATATTTTTTCGAGCAGTTTAGCGAGTTCACCGTGCTTTATCGAAGGAAACAGATCAATTTCAATCTCAGCGTTTTCTATATCCGGATCATTTACATATCTCGAAATATCCAGTGTCACAGGACCGGAAAATCCGTATTTGGTGAAAAGAATTTCACCTTCAGAATGCCGAATCTCTTTGCCGTTCGAAATTACTTTCAGTGCGCAGTTCCATTTTATACCTTCGAGACGGTGAATCTTTTTCAACGGAATATTTACAGGAACAACAGCCGGAAAGGGTTCAATCACATTATGACCGACTGAGGAAGACATTTGATAACCGTCAGAACTCCCCCCTAAAGAAGGATAAGAACAACCACCTGAAGCTATTATTATTTTATCAAAATCATAAACTTCACTATTATCAATTGAAAGTTCGAATTTATCTTTTATCTTTTTTATCCGCGAAATACGGGATGAAGTTTTTATGCTTATATTTTTCCTTTGCGCATCAAAAAGAAGAGCATCGACGACAGACGAACTCTGAAAAGAAAAAGGATACAGCTTTCCATTTTTTCCTTCAGCAAAGGGAATTCCAATATCATAAAAATAATCCCTGACGGATTCCATTCCGAAATGCGAAATCACCTTCATCGCGAAATCGGAATCGCCATGATAGACATTACGGTCAATCTGCATATTGGAAATATTGCATTGACCATTTCCGCTCGCTGTAACTTTTTTTAAAGGGCGGTCATTTTTTTCAAAAACTGTTACAAGACATTCTTCTGCCGCAAAAAGTGCAGAAAATATTCCGCTCGCTCCAGCGCCTATTACACCGACTTTAGTCATTAATTATCCTCTCTTTTGCTTGACCCCAGCAAAGATATTTGTCAAGATAATTCAATGAGATCTAAAAACATAATATTCCTTTTTGTTGTCTTCATTCCGGCATTAAGCCCGGCACAATTAAAACAAACTGAAAGAAACGGCGTCATCGAAATACGCTCTTCAAAAATAATCAAAAGATCTTCTTCCGCGAAGACTATCAGCAAATCAGAATTCGATGATATCATCGAAGCCGAATGCGCAAAGAATACAATCGATCCTTATCTTATAAAGTGTATAATTAAAATCGAATCGGATTTCAATCCCAGAGCGAGATCATGCAAGGGTGCAATGGGTCTCATGCAGCTGATGCCGGCAACGGCAAAAATATACCGCATCAAAGACGCTTATGACCCGGCAGAAAATATTTATGCAGGCACAAAACACTTCGCGTGTCTCATGGACGAATTTTCTAATGACGTTATTATGGCTTTAGCGGCTTATCACGCTGGAAGCTCACGTGTAAAAAAAGCCGGAGGAGTTCCGCCGATTAAAGATACTATAAATTATGTAAAAAGCGTATTATCGTATTACGAACCGAGAACCGGCGAAGAAATCGAAAAATCAGTAAAAAAAGTCTACAGCAGAATATCCGGCGAAACAATAGAATTCCGGAACTGATCAGAAAAATTCAATCGTTCCCTGATTTGAAGACACATCCTCCGAGAGTTCGCTTACAAACGAAAGAAGCATATTAATCTCATATTCACTGACACCGGTCTGAGACGCTATAGATTCTTTCAGGGAAGGAATCATGCCGGAATAATCCTTACCTTCAACGGCGGATTTTTTATAAAAAGAAAGAGCATCATCAATAATTTTTTTTACATTTAAGAACGCATCAAATCTATTAATATCGCTCTTCAAAAGATTTTCCATTTCGTCAAAATGAGTATGCATTTTTTTTTCAAAATCATCATGATAGAGCCGGGACTCATTAACATCATCCGACATCTTCTTTATCGATTGTGCGCATTCTTCAAGAATCTCTTTTTGAATATCAAAAGATCTGTTATAATGTCTGATATTTTTTTTCAGTGCAGAATAAGTCAAAGAATAATGAGCTGCACCTCTATCCGCCTCGTTTTTTATAAGCCGGGGAATATCACTCACATCTGACAGAGAACCTTCGAGCGAACGTTTAAGCTCATCATAACGGGCAAGCTCAATCCGGGTAAGCAGAATTATTCTTTCAAAATTTTTAGCTATATCAGCAAGTTTTTTATAAAAATCGCCGAACTTAGCCATATTGCCTTCAACTTCAGAAGCTATATTTTTCAGTTTAAGTTTCATGCCGACAATCTCATCAAGATGTCTTGAATATTCACTCTGCAGCGAATTAATTCTATCCCATATTTCCGAAAGCTGTTTCTTCTCGTTATCTTTCTTTTCAGAATTAAAATTGGAAATAAACGATTCATACGAAGTTTCAATATCCGCAAAAATGGAACTCAGCGTGTCCAGAAACATGTCCATGCTGTGCTTAACAGCTTCAAGTTTTTTTGACGCAAGCCACGAAAAAAAACCATCATCCGACGGATAACGCATAAAATAATCAATAAGAAAAATCAGCTTTTCCACATCCTGCCTGAAAAGATCTTCAAGCTGATAATTAACAATGACACTCTCGAGTTTTTCTCCGGCTGATATCATTATCGATAAATCTTTATTAACAGATAATGAAAGAGAATTCAAACTACGGCCGAATTTATCGAAGTTATCACGTCCCGTAAGCTGAAAAGATGTAAGACTGTTTTCATAAAGCATATCGATATCATTTTTAATAGATACGAATTTTTCAGATACTGAGACAAGAGAATTCATCTGATTTGAAAACTTGTCTCCGAGCGCGGCTCCCTGTCTTGAAAGATCGCTCATTTTCTTCGAAATAGTGGCAAGAGAAATTCCGATATCACCCGCCCGCGCAGAAATTACCATCGTATTTACCGCATACATCTCCACCGACTCAAGATGACCGAGAACAGTAGAAACACTTGTACTGAGTTTATCGATATCAGCAATACTGCTTAATATAATTTCATGAATATCGGAATCCTCCGACATAATTTTAACTGCCTTGTTTACTGAAGCGGAAAGCCTTTCTTTCGCCGATTTAACGGTGCGGGAAAAAAAGGTGTTTTCACCGGCAAAACCGTCAACCGGAAAAAAATGCTTAACATACGGAGAAACATCATCTATAAAAGATGAAATTGACTGAGACGATGTTTTTACTTTAACGGAAATATTTTCAAAAAGTTCCCGCAGATTATCTTTTATTAAAAGCGATTCTTTTCTCAATTTTTCCGATTCGATTCTGATTTCGGAATTCATTCACTTCCTCTCAGCGCATAAAAAAGCATTATCAAAATGGAAATAATCATTGCTTGCTTCGTAAAACTTTATTTATCGTTTCAAGAAGCTTTTCAGGCGGAAATGGTTTAACCATCCATCCCTTAACACCGGCATTACGCCCTTCCTCCCTCAGTTCTTCCGAAGATTCGGTTGTAAGCATTATAACAGGTGTAGTCGAATTAATAAAATATTCTTTATAATTTTTAAGTCTTTCAGCAAATGTCAATCCGTCCGTATTGGGCATATTTACATCCGATATTATCAGATCAAAGCGTTTCGATACACACTTTTCAAGAGCTTCATCCCCGTCTGATGCCTCAGTCACATTATACCCGTTATTAGAGAGCACAAACGATAACGCCTGACGTATTGAAGCGGCATCATCGACTATGAGAATTTCTTTCGGCATAAATCATCTCCACGACAGCATATTAAGTTTAATGCCAGGCAAAATAAAAATCAATATAATATTGAACTGTTTAAAATGGCTTTATCAAGAAGGCATTCCGAAAAGATAACCCTGAGCAAACTGAATATTGTTTTTCTTTACGATATCAAGAAGGCTTTCGCTCTCAACATATTCGGCAACTATCTGTTTTCCGCTTTTATGACAGAATGACGAAATACTTTCTATCATCGTCAGAGCATTCGGATCCAGCTCGGCCGAACGGATAAGAGAACCGTCTATTTTTACAATATCAAAAGAAAGATTCAGCAGATTGCAGAAATTCGAGTACCCTGATCCGAAATCATCAATGGCGATTTTGCCGCCTTTTTCCTTAACCTTCGCGATGAAATTTCTGCATATATCAATCTCGACAAGTTCCTCGCTTTCAATAATTTCTATTATCAGTTTTCCTTTTCTGTTTTCAACTTCACGGCAGATAGAAAGAACATCTTCCATAAAACCAGGATGAGAAATATCACTGAGAGTAATATTTACAGACACGTCAGTATCACCCTGAAGAAGTCTGTTTCTGACTGATTTCAGGACAGCACGCGTCAGTTCATTATAAAGCCCGGTATTTTTTGCAATAGCAAGATAGGGATATATGGAAGAATATCCCGACTTAGTTTTTACGCGGAGAAGAGCCTCATGCCATTTAATTTCTCCGGTAAGACTGTCCACGACCGGCTGATATACAGTTTTCAAGGAAGCATTTTTTATATTATCAAAAAGTTCATTGTAAAGCCTGGCTGAGCTCATAACTCTTTCTTTTTCTTTGACATGATTTTCATCATAGACGTAAACATTATGAAAAAGTTTATCAGCCATATTAAGCGCGAGATCTGATTTCAAAAGGGCTCTTGAGAAATCACCTGAAAGATTTACAGAAGCACCGATTCTGTAAGTAAGATATATTTCCATTCCGCCGGCATCCATTCTGTACGACAGAAGTTCAAACCACATCAGATCGAGAAGAAATTTAGCGTTTTCATTCGATTTATCCTTGTCATCAAATGGAATAATTACTCCGAATTCATGCCCTACCAGCTTGTAACAGGAATAACCGTCGCGTTCGCAGATTTCTGAAAGAACTCCGGCAACATACTGAAGTATTTTTTCTGAACTTTTATATCCGAATAAAGAAGAGATGTCGGGAAAATTCTGAATCTTTATTATTGCAAGTATGAAATCCTTTTTTTTAGGGAGATTTCGCATCAGAGAGTTTTTATTGGGCAGATTGAGCATCTTATCAAATACGACAGCCTGCATAATCTTTTTCAGAATTTTTTCATCATAAGAACCGCGTGAATAGAAAAGAAGCATAACCAGAGGAACCGAAAATACCGCACCGGTAAAGTTATTCATATTTAAGTTCATAAACCGGCTTAAAATGCTCATGTCTGTAAACAGTAGACTAAAAAACAATATAATCGCAGTGTAAAGGGTAATGGAAATTATGCCTCTCACCGTGCCGTTAAAATAAAATGAAAATGGAATAAATATAATTAGAACCACAATAGCTGTTAAAATCTGAGAAAAAGAAATTATTGAAAGAATAGAAACAGATAAAGCCAGAAACATGCTGAAATAAGGAGACATCCTCGGCACTTTGGAAACTCCGAAAAAATAAAACAGCGCCGCTCCCGATAAAAGAAGCATTATAATTAAATCTGCCGGAATGAAAATTCCTGAAGCAAAATAATATGAAACTGACTGACATGCTGAAAAAATCAGCACGCACAATGAAGTTATTAACATTACTTTTTTCTTGTTATAGAAAAGAGAAATCGCAGCTCCGGACTTGCCACAGTAACCGTTTACAGATTCTGAGTCATCAATATCATCAACACATTCATAGACAGCCATAGAACCATCCGATAAGAATAAACTGCAATAACAGACCAATCAGACGGCAAAATCTTCATAAAGTCAAGAAAAAGTTTAATATGAGGGAATGAGTTTATTTCGACAATACAGCTTCATAGATTAAATACAGTTTACAGGTTTAGCAGTTTTAAAAATTTTTAACGTTTAATGAAATACATTAAATGAAAACGTTTGCCGGGTTTACTCATGTAATTCACAACGTTTCCAGCTTATCCGTAGAATACATTTATAAACAAGAGTAACAATTATCAATAAACTTAGTGTTATTACTATTTTTTTAAAAAAAAATTTAACCAAATAATCATCATAAATGCAATATAAAGGTGAAAAAAGAATTCCAATATCTAACGCAAAATAAGTAAGAATAATTTTAAAAGGGGATACTGCTTTTTGTTTTTTTCTATGAGAAATAAGATTAAATAAAACATAACCCACTACAACAATCACAAAAAAAGCCGTTAACAGATATACTTGAGTAATACCATTCATCAGACTGAAGATATAATTCGAAATCAGAATAAACATAAAAAGTATTGTTGATGAATAAAAATATCTGACTTCAGGATTATCATGAATGATCTGATTAAATGATAATTGATCAAAAAATTTAATCACATGTTTTAATTTTGAATATTTATCAAGGTTGTCACTATCTTGACATATTTCGTGATAGAATTCTTTCAAACATAAAGTAAAAATTAGCAACATCAAGCAAAATATAACTGTCGGAAGAACAATAATAAACAATACAAAACCCATTGATAAAAAAAGTGATGGAATCAAACCGCCGAAAAACATAACACTTGCAATAAAAAATATTAATCTTATCTTTTTGATAAAAGAATCCATAAAATATAATTTCCGTTTAAAATAAAACCAAATTACTGTCACAAATAATAAGTTAACGATTGCAGATATAACGTAAACAATTTCGACTTCAGGTTTTATTACAATGATAAATATTGTCACAATAGTTCTTATAGCCAAAAACAGCAAAGAAAACAAAAGAAATCGTGACCAGAATGGAAACTCTTTATCTTTATCAGTTTCCTGCATAAGTTTATTATCCAAAACCATTACCGCCTATTGATGTATTCAGAAATCTATTTCTTTCGATATTCTTCTTGTAAGCAGTTTTGTTCCGCTTATCGAATATTCTCCAGAAGCATCCTCGACAATAAAATTGTATTTCAGTTTCAGATGTCTATGATAAAAATTAACGCCGTCAATTATAACATAAACTGTCGGATCATTAAAATCCTTATCAATTGATAACCGGCTGTTCAACATCCTGTAATCCAGGTTTTTCATTGAACCAGTCGTCATTGATAAACTGTATGTTGTCGGAGATATTAATACATCATTATGATAGAGTTCATATTCCAAGTTCTTTATTACAGGATCTTTTATATTATCATCGATAATCTGAAACTCTGTCATGAGAGATTCTCTGCCGGTGTCAGGATAAGTCCAATGTGCTGAAATTATTCTATGCAGATAATAAACCCTAAAATACTTATTCCCGGAATAATCATTTCCATCTGCATCAACATACCGTGTTTCCTGACTCATTAAAAGCAAAAATAAAAGATATAATAGCAGAAAAAAAACAAATACAAAAGCTGAGAAAAGAAAAAACAATTTACTTCTGATATTTTTCAAATTCAATCTCCGAAGTTTAGAACAATATTATTTCATAATGCCAAGTCATTTTATTTTTTTCGGGAAAACAATATTACTCTTAATAATCTTTTCATCTACACTCTCAATGTAATAAAAACCGGCTTTCTGCAATAAATGTATTTCGGCTTCCATTGTCGCATCCAAATCAAATGAATCAGGATTTATTTCATTGAACTGCTTCTGTGTAAAACCAGAAATGCGGTATTTACTAACGATAGATGAAACTTCATCTGCACGGATTATTGATCCTTCTGCATATTCTGCTCTATACCAATATTTCCGTGTTAAATATATTTTATATATTTTATCTGATTTCTTTTCAATTTTAGCAATCTTATCATAAACAAACCGGTCATAAAGTAAAAAGAAATATTCAGATCTGACACCGCCGTCGTTTAAAAGAGAAATAGATAATCTTTGATACAACTCACCGGAAAGAATCTTTTTATAATTTTCTTCTATTGAATCAACTACAGCTTTTCCATAAGCATCAAAATTCCGATGTAAATAATCGTGTTTATTATTCATCAACAGATCAATAGCCTTTTTCGGAAAACCAAAATATGCACGAATCAGTTCTTCCGCGTCTAAATAATTCCGAACATCAAGTTCCTTACAGTATTTATCATAAAGCACTTGATATTCCGATGCGATTTCCGACATTTTCCCCTTATGACTTTCAATACCGCCGCTGTAGACATAACCTTCAATGCCTTTAATTTTTACTTTTGACCATTTAGTATAGAATTTCATTCCGCGCAAAATTACAGGATGATAATTCCCGAGATCACGTTCCAGTATTTCAACTTCATCTCCTTCTTTCAAAAAAGTAATTATTTCCGATAAAGCCGATGGTTCTTTTCTTACAGAAAGCTGATCAACCCAGCAATACTCAGCAGAACCGGCATTGACATTTGAATAAATGCTTAGAATCAAAGTGAAAATAATTAAATATCTTTTCATATTACTTTATTTCCTTAACTTTAAAATATTATTCAAGAATAATATTTTCATAATTACATCATCTTTTAATTTTTTTTCACATCAATCTCCAGAAATATATTTCCGGATACTGGAAATCATAAAACTCTCCTAGAGAGACAATGAATTTGGCTGGTCCTGAAAAAAACACCTTCCGGAAACGTGAAATTTTAAAAAAGAGATAAACTCGAAATCAAAGACGGAAAAATTAAAGTTAAATAAGTTTTATTTCTTTTAACAAAAATAACCGGCATTATCTGCCGGTTTTTTATTCGTTAGAAAATTAATATTACCAGCTGAGTCCGTATCCGCAGTCAAACAATGCTTTCTTGCCGTCGCCTTTGTTGATTGGAATATCCTTCATCGAAGCCGGCCATGAAAACGGAAGCTTTCCTTTAGGCTTATGATCTCCGAATAGAACATCGGCGATTCCGTCAGCTTCAGTTCCGGGAAGCCAAACTGCGACAAATGCCTTTGATTTCGTAATCACTTCCGTAACAGGCATCGGTCTTCCGCTTATAAATATTACAGCGAAATCTTTTCCGCTCTTTTTTATCTTGTCAAACAGATCCTCGTCAGACGGGTTCAAAGTCAGTTCTGTACGGTCGCCCTTAAATTCGGCATAAGGGGTCTCGCCGAGAACGACTATTATTTTATCAGCGCCGTCTATGCCGCTTCCGTCTTTCGAATAAACAACTTCAGTGTTTTTTGAAACAGCATTTTTGAAAGCTGTTACGATATCCGTTCCCTGTGTCACCTTTCCGGTCGAACCCTGCCAGTCAATAGTCCAACCGCCGCACTGCGAACCTATATCAGATGCACGCTCCCCGCAAAGAACAATCTTCTTTAAATCTTTTTTAAGAGGAAAATAATTTTCATTTTTAAGAACAACAAGCGATTCACGGACAGCTTCTCTCGCAACTGCACGGTGTTCAGCCGAACCGACCTTTGAAGCGGCTTCCTTATCTGAATAAGGCGAATCGAATAATCCGGTCTTATACTTAACATAAAGAATTCTACGGACAGCGTCATTTATTCTTTCTTCGCTTACTTTCTTTTCGTTAACAAGCTCAGTCAGATTAGTGATGAAAGTCTTATAATCATAAGGGATCATGACCATGTCTATTCCGGCATTAATTCCCTTTTCAACCGTTTCTTTTGAAGTTCCGCCAAGCTGCTTGAGCGCGTCAAAATCGCTTATGATAAACCCTTTGAATTTAAGTTCATTCTTCAAAACATCGGTGAGCCAGTAACGGTTTCCGTGCATCTTCTCGCCTTTTATACTGCTGTATGAAGCCATTATTGTAAGAACTCCGTTCTTAACTGCATCCTCATACGCCGGCAGAAATTTGTCGCGGATTTCTTTTTCGCTCATGACGCAGTCGCCCTGATCGATTCCGTACTGAGTTCCGCCGTCGCCGATAAAGTGTTTCGCGCAAGCTGCGATTCCGTTGGTTTCAAAAGAATCCTGAAGTCCGCGCACTTCGGCGGCACCGAGAGCTGCAACAATACTACCGTCCTCGCTGAAACCTTCGTATGTTCTTCCCCATCTTTCATCAAGAGGAACTGCCACGCACGGAGAAAAAGCCCAGCGGAATCCGCTAGCTCTTGATTCAAATGCCGTTATGCGCGCGACCTTCTCGACGAGCGAGGGATTATTCGCGGCTCCCAAACCTATATGATGAGGAAAAATCACCGCGTTCATGGTTTTATTTGAACCGTGAAGCGAATCGATGCCGTAAATAACCGGAATAGCGAGTCTCGTTTTAAGCGCCATTGACTGAACACGGTCGCAGTATTCAGCCCACCCTTTTGCGTTAATATCAGAAGGCATCGCGTCACCGCCGCTTAGAACAGAACCGATACCGTATTCAGTAATATCAGCAAAATTGACAACAGACGAATCTATCTGAGCCATCTGGCCGATTTTTTCAGCCAGAGTCATTTTCGCAAGAAGTTCATCCGCTTTCTTGAAAGCGATTTCATCACTTATGTTTTCCGGTGCTTTCTTCTTCGAACATGCCCCGGCTGAAATAATTAAAAGCAGGGCAAAGAGAGATAATATTTTTTTCATATAGCTTCTCCGTTTGTTTCAATGACTTTCTTATACCAAAGCGCCGAATCCTTAAGAGTACGCTTCTGTGTTTTGTAATCAACATGAATCAGTCCGAAGCGCTCTGTATATCCGTAAGCCCATTCGAAATTATCAGTCAGTGACCAATGAAAATATCCGTCGACAGGTACGCCTTCATCCGCAGCCTTCTTCAGGCTTGAAAGATATCTTTCAAGAAAATCAATTCTCTGCGCGTCATGAACATGGCCGTCGCGGAAAACCCAGTCATGAGAAGACATTCCGTTTTCGGCAATCACTATCGGTTTTCCGTATCTTTCGTAAAGAAATTTTGCTCCCCAGTAAAGGCTTTCGGGAACTACCGGCCAGCCGATTGCAGTGCGAGCATATCCTGCGTCATGATAAATTCTTTTAATCTGATTGTTATCTTCGCCTGAAACGGAAAAACCCTGATATATATTTACACCGCAGTAATC
This sequence comes from Spirochaetota bacterium, assembly GCA_029554345.1. Classification (GTDB taxonomy): domain Bacteria; phylum Spirochaetota; class UBA4802; order UBA4802; family JAFGJZ01; genus JAKJGA01. The sequence continues at coordinate 24,060 of JAKPJF010000076.1, forward strand.
AAGATTCTGATTAATGGTTTTCATATCGCCGTCTTTTATTTCAGGCATGAACTCCGCGTATCTCGAAAAAGTATCATCTGAATAATTTCCTTTATATACGGGATCAAGCCATAGATCAAGACTCCATATATTCTGAAGTTCACCTGTAAAATTTCCTCTGACTGCAGCATCAATATCGCGCGGAGAATTTGTCGCCGGACAGCAAACCGATGCCGGAGGAGCAAAACCTATTTTAACAGGATTCTTTGCCGCGCCTCTGATCGCCTGAACGCTTTTTCCGTGCGCAAGCAGTGCGTTATGAATGATTTCAAATATCTGCTTCATTCCGAGCTTGTCGCCCGGTGCATGAATTCCGTCCTTGTGGCCAAGATTGACGAAGCAATGCGGCTCGTTTAGCGTGAACCAGTTATTCACCCTGTCTGAAAGTTTTTCAGCAACGATACGGGAATAATCCGCGAACCAGTCAGACGATGAAGGATTCAGCCAGCCGCCCTGCTTATAAAGAGCATACGGATAATCCCAGTGAAAAAGAGTCACCCACGGATCGACACCGTTTGCAATCAGTTCATCAACCAGGCGGTCGTAGAAATCAAGCCCTTCTTTGTTGATCTTGCCTGTTTCAAAATTAATAACCCGCGGCCATGACACAGAAAATCTATACGCCTGAAGACCGATCTGTTTCATCAGAGAAACATCTTCTTTATAAAGCCTTATATGATCGCACGCTACATCGCCGTTTGATTTATCAAATATGGTATTTTCTTTGCGGGTGAATGTATCCCACACAGAAAGCCCCTTTCCGCCGTCCTTATAAGCACCTTCTATCTGATACGAAGCTGATGCAGCCCCCCAGACAAAATCTTTTTTAAAACCCATGTTACCTCCGCAGTAAAAACATATTACTTAACTCTAAACTTTACAGTATTCCATGACAATGGCGGAAGAACCACAGAGATTTTTCCCGCGCTGTCAACAACAGGCATCGTCATTGCTTCACGTGGAAGCACTTTTTCGGGTTCGGCGAAAGAATTTTTAGCATGAAGATCCGTTCCGCTCATTTCCGAATGGCTTAAAAATTCAACCTCCCCGAACGAGCGCAGATCAACTGAAAATTCAGCCGAATCATTATTGAAAGAGTTTAACGCGAAGAGCGTGATGACACCCTTTTCTTCCTGATAAATAAGAGACGACTGAACTCCCGGAACCGCACCGTACATCGGCGTTTCTTTTTCCGGAGAATTGACAAAAGTTTTTAATACTTTTCCGCCTGCGCATCCGGCAGCCTGAACGAAAGGATAGTATGTCGTCTGCTTGAAAATTCCTCCGCCCGGTTTGGTCATAACAGGAGCTATAACGTTCACAAGCTGGGCAAGACACGCCATCTTGACCATGTCGCAGTTATTAAGCAATGTGCAGACAAGTCCGCCGAAAACAAGCGAATCGAGAAGCGAATAATTGTCTTCAAGAAGTTCAGGCGCTTTCTGCCACGGATGATCGGTCTGATTCTGCATGTACCAGATATTCCATTCGTCAAAAGAAAGAAACACCTGCTTCTTCGATCTTGTCTTTGCCTTAACATAGCCGACTGTTCCGGCGATTGTTTTTATAAATGAATCCATATCGTAAAATGACGCTAGAAAATCGTCATCATTGCCTTCGTTTTCATAATATCTGTGCAGAGAAAGATAATCTGCATATTCATAAAGATGCTCTAAAACTGTTCTGTCCCATTCCGGATACGTCGGGATGCGCGTAGTCGAGCTTCCGCACGCAACGAGTTTTATTGAAGGATCTACAAGACGCATAATCTTCGCGGTCTCTCTCGCCTTTTTTCCGTAATCATCCGAAGTCATCTGTCCAATCTGCCACGGCCCGTCCATTTCATTTCCGAGACACCATACTTTTATATTATGCGGATCCTTGTGACCGTTTGCGATACGCATATCGCTCCAGTATGTGCCTGAAGGATGATTGCAGTATTCGACAAGTTCTGCCGCGTCCTTCGGATTTCCTGTGCCGAGGTTTACCGCTCCCATGATCCCTGCTCCGCATTCCTTTGTCCAGTCTGCAAATTCATCGATTCCGAATTCATTCGTTTCAATTGATTTCCAAGCGAGATCAAGCCGAACGGGTCTTTTGTCTTTCGGCCCGATGCCGTCCTTCCAGTCATAATTTGAAAGAAAATTTCCGCCCGGATAACGGATAAGACCTATTTGCATATCTTTGATGCACTGAATAACATCTTTGCGGAAACCGCGCGAATCAGCCTGCGGATGACCCGGCTCATAAATTCCGTTATAAACAGCACGCCCGAGATGCTCTATAAACGAACTGAACAATTCAGTTCCTGCAGTTCCCACATAAAAATCCTTGTCAACAACACATTTTACCTGTTTCATATTCCTCCCCTTATAAGACACGCGCCGGAAAACCGGCGCGGATTAAGTCATTCAACTTTTACATCGTATTTTTTGATTTTTGCAGTTCCGGTTCCGTACCAGACTTCATTGCCGAGTTCAAAATTCGCAATATAGTTGTCTTTGGTTATTATGTTTTTCTTCATCAGAAAATCGATAAAAAGAGAAACACTCAGTTTTCCTTTCATGAAAGGCTTTCTCGCTACAAAAGCTGTGTAAGTCCATTTGTTGTCATTCGCGCCGGAATCATCACCGTGATTGCCTTTGAAATAAATATCATAGACGATACCGTCGGCAGTAAAAGTGCCGAGATTTTGAGCCCATGACCAGTCGTTATTAGTCTTATCGTAATTCCAGATCATGACTTCCTGAGAAATGTGTTCTTTTTTGCTCGGAAGCTTTGACAATGCCCAAAACTCAAAAGCCATGTCGCACTTTCCGGTTGTCTGAAGATCGATATCAAATTCAACAGTCAGCTTTTTGCTTCCTGCTTTGAATGGAAAACCAGGGTGAAGATTTTTATTATCATTCCACGGAGAATCTCCGCACATCACTTCCGGATACGAGAGAACCCATTTGCCGTCTCCTTTCCAGTTCCACTTCCATCCGAAGTAATCTTTTCCTTTAATTACTGACTGGGTATAATTGCCCGATCTCGCGTTCTTGTTCCATACATTATTCATTACTTCATATTTTTCATTTACGATAAACGACGCCCAGTCGGACGACAATTCAGTATCACCTGCAGAACGCAGAGATGTAAAAAGCAGGAATGCAGCCGACAGAGTCAAAAAAAATGCAGTTAAAACTTTCTTTTTCATGAGGCCTCCTTTGTATCACGTTTTGTGATGTTTATCATTTATCCAAATAGTTATTCCGTCAACATAATTTATGATATTTTTATGTTTTTGGCTTGCAATATAAAAATAATATCATGATATCTGATAAACATAAAGGAAATTAAATGGACAACAAAACTCTCGTAATAGACGCGGAACAGGATATTCATATATTAAAGGGTCTAGCTTCCGAAATCAGAGTCAAAATACTTCAACTGGTTTCCGACGAAACCGTCAGCATTAATGACATTTCAGAAAAACTTTCACTTCCGCAATCGACCGTTACGACGAATATTCAGATACTCGAACAGTGCGGACTCGTTAAAACCGAATCAGCTAAGGGAATCAAAGGAAGCAGAAAAATGTGTTCAGCGCTTTTTTCTTCCTTTTTAGTAAACATCAGAAAAGACGGTTCGTCATCATCGGATTCCGTAAGCATTGAAATGCCGGTTGGACTATTCTTCGATTATCAGGTATCGGCTCCCTGCGGAATGTGCAGTTCAACCCGCACAATAGGATTTCTCGATTCGCCTGAAGCGTTTCTGATGCCGGAACGTGTGAGCGCGGGACTTCTCTGGCTGGGCAAAGGATTCGTCAAATATAAATTCCCGAACAACGCATATAACGCGCAGAGACCTGTTTCAAAAATTTTATTGTCGATGGAACTATCGTCTGAAGTACCGGGCACGAATCCCGACTGGAAGTCGGACATCTTCGTAAAAATTAACGGGAAAAAAATCGGAACATGGACATCTCCCGGAGACTTCGGAGACAAGCGCGGCAAATACACGCCTGAATGGTGGAAGAACAAGGGTTCGCAGTACGGAATACTCACCGCATGGGAAGTGAACTCAAAGGGAACATTCATCGATAATGAAAAAATATCCGACGTCAAGATAAACGATCTTACGATCAACATGCATCATTCAATCGAAGTCACAGTAGGCGTTGATGAGAAGTCAAAGAATGTCGGAGGAATGAACATATTCGGGAAAGATTTCGGAAATTACGATCAGGACATCTGCCTGAAGATGTTTTTCGGCGAGTGATTGTAAAGACGCAAGATCTTGCGTCTTTACGGATGAACCGGTAAATGTTATCGACACTTCCGACAAAAAAAAGACTTACGAAAAAATAACTCATGTTGAAATCATTAATTTTTACGAATTCGACATCAGCCGGAAAACCGGACGTAAAATTACGATCCGCGGAAAACTCGGAGTTTTTAATCAGCGCGGAGGATATTCACGCCAATACTCAACTCCGATATATATCTCAATTATTGAAGTAATTGATTAAAATATCAATAATTATAAGAATCTATTTTCAGCTTATTTCCTTCCTGTTTAATCAAGAGAATTTTGTTAAACATGCTATCGATTTCAAGCCGGGTCTTATCATCATATTCCGCAAGCTTTTTCAATTCCGAACCGTTCTTTCCGCATATCCATAAAGTTTTCTTCTTTGAAGTCTTTGAATATGTGATAATTATCATATTGAGAGAAGCTTTCTGCGGATCAACCGACGAGGGCAAAACTCTATACTGTGAAATTGAGTCACGCGGGAAAAGAAGCATGCGGTTTTCATCGGTCTTATATCCGATCTGATAATAAAATCCTACGATAACATCTCTATTGTCAGAAGGAAATACATATTTAAGATCATTCTTTCCGATATCATACAGGCAGATATTAATAACTTCATTCTCATCATCAACCGCATTATTCACTGCATAAAAATACTGAGCAGTCTGATAATCAAAAGAGTCAATATATACCGAACGTCCAGTTTTCGAAGAAAAACCTGACAGCGACGATTGACCTGCCGAAATCACCAATACCAGAAATACCGAAAGTAAAACTTTTCTAATCATAACTATTTCCTCCTGATGATTCAGACAACTGCCGGAATAATATGTTTCACATTATTCCGGAATTCTCAGATTTGAACTGAACTTTTCAATTTGATGTCTTTGAATTAAGAAGAGCCGCAGATACAACTTCGCGCGTGTGCTTTATAAGCGAGCCGTCTCCGGCCTTTCCATGACCCGGAATAATTATTCTGCAGTCCTTGAAACGCGCGGAAAGTTTATCCATCGACACAACCCAAGCGCTCAAGTTTCCGTCTTCGACGAAACCGGGCTTATTCGATTCAGCCGCAACAATCATGCATCCGCCGAAAAGAATTTTTCTTTCCGGAAGATAAACAACCAGATTATCATAAGTATGAGTCGGACCCGGATAATAAACTATTGCCTCTTCATCTCCGCATTTGATTTTCTGTTCTTTATTAATATTAAAAACACGGTTCGGAGGATAAAACTTAAATGAAGCGTAAACATTTCTGTACTTTGTCATTTTTTCATCTTTAAGCCACTCAACCATCTTCGCCATCGTCGATGGACTTTTCTTTTTCAGAAGTTCGCATGTAAGATCCGAACCGTATACAGAAATTTCTTTTTTTAAAAGAGCTTCGTTTCCGCCAAGATTGTCTATATGAAAGCCGGTATTGATTTCAGTTACAGAAGCGTCACTGCCGAATGTTTGATTTATCCACGCGAGAACATTCTGCGCTGCATCCGGTGTATACGGCGTATCAATCCAGAGAATATCCCTGTCACCGGTTTTCACTATTAACGAATTTCCCGGCCACGGGAAACTGTGAGTTACCAAATAAACATCAGTTTCAATTTCTGTAATAATCAGCTCAGCACTGAGCTTTATTTCTTTTGATGCGGTGTTTGCCGAAAGAAGCGCTGAAAGCGCAAGAGTAAATAAAACGGCAATAGTCTTTTTCATATTAGTTCTCCTTCATAGACGGAATCCGTTTAATATACGGACGCGAAGCACCTATAATTCTATTTCAGTCTCTTCAATGCAAGCATTGCAATATCATCATTTATCTCAGCCGCGCCGCTGCCGCTTATAAACTCGATTCCGGTAAACTCCTGAACCGCTGAGGCGACATTGCGTATCATCACGTCAATTTTTTTTAGAAGCGGATTTTACAACAGCCGAATGAAGTCTTTCGTCGCCGAAAAGTTCACGCGTAGAATTCATCGCTTCGCTTACGCCGTCAGTGTATTCAAAAAAGATATCTCCGGGTTTCAATTTGATTTTTCTCAAAGTAACTGTCTCAAGAAAGAAATCATTGTCGTCCATCCCGAGCGGAAGTCCGCCCGCTTCGAGCCGCAGTACCGATTTGGTTTTATGGCTGTAAAGAAGGGGTTCCAAATGACCCGCTGAAGCGTATTCGACTTCATGAGTCCGCACATCGATGACACCGATGAATAAAGTCACGAATATAGTTTCAGGTGTTTCTGTAAAAAGCTGTTTGTTTATTTCTGAAAGAATCTTGATAATATCTCTTTCACCTCGTTTGACGATACCGTGAAGATGCGCTCGCACTGTCGACATTACAAGAGCCGGTCCGACTCCGTGGCTTGAAACATCCGCCATGCAGAAAAGAAGACGGTTTTCATCCAGCTCAATCAGATCATAGTAATCGCCTCCCACTCCTTTCATCGACCGGTAAAAATGCCCTATTGAATAATTATCCCCGAGAGTTGCCGGAACTGAAGACGAAAGCAGCTGCTTCTGAATCTCGCCTGCAGCAGAAATATCACCGCGCATCTCCTCACGGTCGCGGAGTCCCTTCATCATTTCATTCAGCGAAACGGCCATATCCTCGATTTCATCCATGCCCTTTTCAGGAAACACAGCTGAGAGATCCCCCTTTGCCGCTATTTGAGCCTGAGAAATTATACCCTTAATCCGCCTCACGATAAAACCAGAGAATATGAAAGTAAACATAACAGCCGCAAATGCCAGAATTCCGGCGCCGATTAACATCTTCCTTCCATTGTCCTTTATCTTAAGCATTCCATCGGTTCCGTCGACAATCACGGTATTGTATCCTGTAATCCCGGCCGAGATAACATCATGGACTATACCCGGAGTCCCGTTTTTGTATCCGAAAAATCCTATTTCCGGAACAAACGGCGTCGAGTCGAGCTTCCACATATATTCTTCGGCTTCGCTTCTGCTGAAAGCGGCAATACCGTCATCAATCATTTTTATTCTATTTGAACCGTCGGCAAATTCAGGCAAAGCAGTCTCCGACATCCCGCTGTATATCCAATTACGAAGCGCTTCAAAACGTTTTAGTGCTGAATATCTAAAAACAGGATCACGCAGATAGTCTCTGAACTCATCAGAGCTTTTTCCGTGACGAAGAGCAACATAATCATACAAAGCGCTGTCTCGGAAAGTTCTAAACGCCTCATAGGACACGACACCCTGCATGGTTGAATAGTCCTTTTTAATTCTGTCTAGTTCAGCCTTAAGCTTCAGTTCGGCTTCCTTGAGATCATCAGATTTCTGAACAAGTGATTCCTTTTCCGGAAAATCTTCTTCATCTTTGGAAACAGATGCAGCTTTTAACTGCTCAGCAATCCTTGCCGATTCATTCCTGATCCTTTTGATTTCATCGTTAATCTCAGCGTTACGCCTGGTCTGTAAATCAGCGTGCGGATTGTTCTTTGCGAAGGAAACAGATCTTTCATTTACAAGCGACTTATATTGCGAGTATAAAGAAACATATTCCGGATCATTTCCCGGAGGAGTTTTGGCATCCTTGAGTTCTTCCATTCGTTTTTTCATCTTAACCGTGAGTGTTGCAATCAGGCCGCATATTCTATTATCTTCTTTAAGCAGTTTTTTCCATGCATTAAATTCAGAATCGAATTCATTAAGTATAATTCCGCCACGCGAAAATGTTGCAGGATTTCTGTAAACTCCGAGATATCTGACAAGATAAGATTTACCATTAATCAGGTATTGCGTATCAGGTGCATTGCCGGAAACTGCGCGTGTCGATGCGGAAGAAAAAAATTCATTTCTGTCATTCTTGTATAAATCAGAAGAAAGAAGATCTGCGAAACGGGATCCGGCATCCGGAAGATCCGGTCCCGTATCCAGTGTAACCTCTCCGATTTTGTCGGAAGAAACGATACGTACAGCACCGCCTGATATGCCGAGCTCTTCAATTCTCTTAAATTCTTCTTTATAATAAGGCCTCAAAGATGCGCGGAGAATCCTTTCGGCATAAGCTTTTCGCTTCATGGCGGATGAAACCCTTTTTTCCCATGAAACAAGTTCAGTTTTCATTTTATTATATTTAATCATATCCTGTTTAGAAAGCGAAGACGGATCACCGAGAGCATTGATTTTTTCACGGACAGTATCAACGCTGCTCTCAATCTCACTTAAATGCTTGGCAGCTGCTGCAGCTCGGGAAGCGCGGTATTGAATTATCTTAAACGCGGCATCGGCAACATCTTCTCCGCTTTTCCGTTTGAGTCTTTCTTTGACGGATTCTTCAAGAAGTTCTATATCCTTATCTGAAAGATATCTGCTGAAATATGTATCATACGAAACAGGATGATATGTATATCTCACCTTCATGCCGAAAAGTTTTCCGAGAGAACGGAAACTGTTCATTGCAGATTCATCTTTTCTATAATAGACAGCTTTATATTTGCTCAGATCCTGCTTCTTTTCTTTTATCCTTATACGCATATCCTCGATGAGAATAAGATGTGAGGATATATTTTCCATGTCAGAAATGACAGAGTTGATAACACGCAGAGAATTCTCCGTCTCTGCAGCATACTCCTTTTCGAGAAGTTTCTTCTGGTATATATAATTGAATGCCGCAGCAGCAAAAAGAATAACTAAAACGAAAACGCCGGTAAGTACAGACAGCTTGAAGCGTATTCCCGGCATCAATCTTCTCAGAAAATGTTTTCTTTTAATTAAATTCTTAATCGGATTCATTATTCTCATTATTTTTCTCCCACTTAAGGATGAGGCGGTTCCCGCCGTTTTCGCTTACCTCGTAACGGACGTCCATGAATCTTCTGTAAACGCCGATTCCGAATCCTCCTTCAGCTCCGTCAGCGGGTTCTTCCTGAGCTGAAATTTTTTCAAGCGGATTATACAAAGGTGCAGTATCTGAAAGCGTGAATTTAAAAGAACCGTCTGACGAATACATCTCAAGAATTATTACTCCATCGGTGTTTTCTCCATAACCGTGCCTCATAATGTTAGATACGGCCTCATCGACTGAAAGGACAATATGCGATGCATCCATTTCAGGAACATGCCCGTCGATAAAAGACGCAACCTCTGCGCGGGCTCTTGAAAGTTCCGCAAGAGAATTAATCAGCGTCACAGAGCGGAATGATCCCGAATTCATTGCAGATCTTTTACTGCCGCAGCGGTTTCAATATAAAGTTGAACTTTTTTAGTAAAATACATAACCTTGAATGTATCGGTTATCGTTTTATTCGCTTCTGATACCGCTATTATCCCGCCCTTAGCTTTGACAGAATTGAGAATAGCGTTCAGGACGCCGATACCGGCTGATGAAATGTAAGTACAATTCGCGAAATTAAAAACTAATTTTACGTTGCCTTCCGATATTTTCTTTTCGGCACTTTCCTTAAGTATTGGAGCCGTATGCGCGTCTATCTCGCCTGCAAGCTCCAGAACCATAACACTGCCGTTTTTATTTTCAGTAATTTTCAAAACTGCTTCAGCCATTATTCCTCCCTATTTGAGTTCATCCCAAAGATTCTTTTCCGTAATCATTTTATAAAGAATTCTCTCAAGTCTGTCGATGTCATAAAAATGTTTCGCTGAAGCATTGCCCTCAAAAATGTAGCCGTATTTGCGGATAAACTGAACCGCTGATGAAATATCCCCGTCAAGAATGCTTTTAGTGATGCGGAAATATAGATCAACTGCCATCTGATTTTTCAGCTCATCCTCGAAACCTTCTTCACGTTTGTTCATCGCAGCAACGAGTTTACGGACGTCATTCGAAGCGTAATCCTCGCCGTCCGAAAATCTAATGATATATGAGGCTAGAAGTTTTCTGCATTTTGAAATATTTCTGTAACTGCTGGCGATAAGAATATTGTCATACAGACGTTTAATTTCTCCGTCCAGTCTGATCTTCTCAAGAGAGGCATCAAGTTTTACAGGATCGAAAGCCGATTTTAAGGCATCTTTGCCTATTCCGCCGATCGCGTTGGAGAAGATTTTTTCACTTTTTTCGCTTATCTTTTTTTGGAATTCATTTAACGGCTGGCTTATGATTTCTACGAAATCCAAAGCTTCGGGGCTTCCCGAAACCTTTGTGTGAAGCTGCATTTTCTCAAGAAAAAAAATTGAAGAATCCCCGAGAGCACTCAAAGATTCATCGGCAGCATGCATAATAAGCCTTTTGCAGCGCGGACCGATTGTATTAAGAAATGCCTGATTCTGGGATTCAAGAGCTATGCGTTCCATTGTTTTGCGGACATTAATGTCGCTTTGTCTTTTCTGCCATCCGGCATCAACAACCGGCTTATACAGGTATGAGACAAAAGAATCTTTACCGCTTTTGGCCAGAATACGTATGCCCTTGATCAGTTCCTGAGACAATGAAACGGAAACTTTGTGCTGTAATTCCATAATCCTCTGACCAAGTAAAAAAATAAACCACTTGTTCTAATCTGGGGGGATGCCGTTAAAAATGTCAATCAAAGCTTATAAAGATAAAACCTGTTCTGCAGGAAGAATACCAAGAATTAATTAATAAAAATCTAAAATGATCTTTAAACGGTATTATTATAAATAATGATTTGACCGGCAAATTCATTATGTAAATATCTATTTAAATGCATTTAACAGGCGGAACATGATATAAATGATTAAATCAACACATTGTCTTTCATGCGGAGCACCGCTCGTTCATGAACTACTTATATCAAATAAATTGTCATTTAAATGCCATTATTGCGGAAGAACATATCTTTCAACAAAGTCATATTCAGAGTCTTCAATTATAGAAAATAAAAGTTCCATAAATGAAGACTTAAATTCTCCGGCAGAGCGTCCTGCTAATACGAAACTCCGTTTAATCAGCAAACCCGGAATATTTTTTTACGCCGAACTCAAAGGAAGGCATGATTTTAAAACTACTCTTTTCGCTGTTATCTTTTCGTTGTCTTTTGTGATTTCTATTTCTTTTGCGGAAGCTGTCCTTATCAATGGAGGAAATACAGTTTCAGCAATAGCTTTAATGTGGGGTTCAAGTCTATTATCAGTAATTTTTATGATATCCAATGCAAAACGCGCAGGATTGAAAGAATGGTCTTTTTACCGCGTAATGAGAAATATTCTGCATCTAGTGATACCTAACGCCGTCTCTTTCCTTTTACATCTTTCATTATTTCCGCTTCTGCACAAAGAAGACATCACAATAAAGAATAGAATAATCACTATGAGAGGAAGGAATATTTTCAGCTGGAAAATTTGCCGAGATACAAAAGAAATAAAAGAAATTCTCTTCAAAAACGCCCAAATTCAGCCGCTCTTCTCTATCGTGTTTAACGATGCCTGCTGGCATCTCGGAATAAACATGAGTCTTGAGGAAAGACGCTGGGTAAAAACCGAAATTCAGAAATTTTTAGACATATAACTTCTCAAAAAACCATTTTTCCGAAATCACTGATGAATTAAATTAATAAAAAAACATAATCTTTCTTCTTGACTTTTTATTCTATTTTTTTTCATTACACTTACTCTACTAGTATTGATCATTTAAGGAGATAAAAATGAAAAAGAAAATGTTACTGGCGGGTTTAACTTCGCTCATATGCTCTTTCGGCATCATGTATGCCGAAGACGATGCTGCAAAAACAACAATCGCCGCAGACGGTCCTGTTGCGGACGTATGCTTCAGTGCCGACGGGAAAAAACTTGTTTTTTCCTACAATAACGTTATAAACCTATATAACGCGGATGGGACTCTGATTAAAAAATTCGGTGTAAAAAACGGACCGACAATCGACGTTCTCGACTATGCTAACGGCGTTATCGCGGCATTTGCCTATACCAACCCTGCACAGATCGAAATATGGGACGAAAAAGGCGTTAATACTAAAAAGCTCGGCGCAATAGCTAAAGACGCGGACGAATGCTCTGTAAATGCAAACATCGAAACCGCAAAGTCATACCGCATGATTCTTTCACGCGACGGCAAAAATGTCATCAACGTATCAAGCACTGATAATTTCGGCGGTGTCAAAGCAAGAGACATCGCAAGCGGCAAACTCAAAGTCTTCAAAGGTTATGATGACACATCTGTTTACGGATGCTCTTTAAGCCCTGACGGAAACAAATTCGCGACAATATCAAGAGACGAACAGGTCAAAATCTGGGATCTCGCAAAAGGAACTCTCATCAGCACAGTAGAAACAGGAGATCCTTTGAATTCAACTTATTACGGAAAAGATGTAGCCTTCCTTGCTGATTCAACACTTGCAGTTCTTAAGTCAGAACTAACATTGTGGTCTGCAGACGGAAAACAGATAAAAACCATCAAGAAAGAAGTTGATTCAGCATACACTCTTGTAAGATCAAGCCGCGACGGCAACATGTTCGGCGTAGCTTTTCAGGACAGCGGTTTTGCCGTTTACAAAAAAGACGGAACTCTTGTAAAAGTAATTATGACTCAGGGAGATTATTCGCTTCCATGCGCTGTTACAGGCATATCATTCAGCCCGGACAATAAATCAGTCGCAGTATCAACTGACGGCGGCGGAATGAGCAAGGGCGACGTTAGAATCTATTCACTCTAATATCATATTTTTAACCTTCAACACAGCAAAAGACGGAGAAATCCGTCTTTTGTTTTCTGTATAATATATTTGAAATTAAAACTCTGAAGGAAGATTTTTCCATAAATCTTCACGGGTTTCGTTAGTCATTAAACAGGCGACAACAGAATCAATCGGATATGAATGATTTACGTTTTCATCAACTTCTCCTAATTCGTGTCTAATCTCAAAGGCCAACTTCGGTTCGCCTAGCGAAAAATCAGCATTGATTCCTTCCTTATTTCCGCGCGCATCAAGTTTAATCCACCTTGAGGCAACATAGACAAAAACATATCCGTGAAGAACAAGCCATGGAAATTTATCATCATCAAGTATAAGCTTCTGATAACCGAATCCGGCAGGTATACCGACTGCGCGGCAAAGCGCGGCAAGAAGAATTGATTTTGCAAAACATATACCATGACCGTTTTTTAAAACTTCCGATGCGCTTCGTGTTACAGGATTCTCTCCGATATCCGCCGAATGTTTAATATCATCTCTGACGAAATAATAAAGCCTCCTGGCTTTTGCAATATCATCCGTACAAGAAGAAACAATCGATAAAGCAAAATCCTTTACATTCGAAACATCAACCAAACCTTTATCTTCAAGATAGTTATTCATAACATACCTAGGATAAACGCACAAAATTAAACTTCCGCGTCAATAATTTATTCAATTCTAATCCAGCTTGCCGTACTTCCTATACCGGCACAGCCGTATTTTATCCACATGTATCCGTCTTCTCCCCAATCAGGTCCCCATGAGTTCTTGATTAGCCATGCACCTTTTGCATCATCCCATCCGACGATAATAATCGCATGATTGGTCTGACCCGCAGGAATAACCGCATCATAAACGCCTGATCCGTACGCCATAAAAAGATCCGTTACGAGCACTGATGAATAAAGCGGTCCATATTTGCAAAGAGCTTCCTTTATCTGACGCACTGTAGGATTTTTCAAAGCAACATATCCCTGCATTGAAACTTTATAAGTAAGCGACGGGACTTTATTCGCGGAACTCCCGTCTTTGGCCTGATATGGAAATTCACTTTCAGTTGGAATTCCTGAGTCTATCATGCTCTTATGCAGAAACGGAGTGTTGCCTCCTCCGCAGCTTCCGCAGTCAAATGTTTTACCTGCTGCTGTTTTTCCTTCCATACGGTCAACCGCATACTGCTCTGAAAGATCCAGTTCTGTATTTTTCATTATCTTAAACACAGCTTCATAAACACCGATCGCTGAAAATGCCCAACAGCTTCCGCAGTTCTTCTGATCTTTGACAGACGTCATTTTCCCGATATCGCGCCAGTTGAAAGCTTTCATGTCGGCATTTCGCACAATCGAAGATGGAAGAGATGAAGGTTTTTTGTCATTTGCCATTAAAACAGAATCCGTCGGAGGAGGAACATCGAAAGTTCCGGCAAGCTCTTTCATCGTACGGCTGAAAGCTTTGCTGACCTTGGTTCTGAACTTATAACTTTTTTTCTTGATTTCATTTTCGAGCTCGTTCAAACGCTTATTCATTTCATCGGTGCGTTTAGCAATCAGCTCTTCGGTTGTTTTCTTCTCCTCGCCTTTTGATATTATAAGAAATTCCCATTCTGATTCCTGACCCTTGAAAGCAGAAGCCGCAAGCTTTGTTCCGTTTTTGCCTGCGTTTCCGTCGGCAGAAATAAAAGTTCCGTCGAGACGTGAAATAAAGCGGAAGCGGTTTTTGCCCATTGCATCTATCTTCCAGTGAAAAGCCTGTTCTGCCAGAATAGAAGCGGAATTATTCACTTCGATAGAAGAGCTCTGTGAAGGTGTAAAATTCCATTCCATCCACGGACCTTCATGATCGGCCCATGTATGAACTGATGCACCATTTGCAAAACTTCTCGGAGTACAAAGAGCCCTTCCCCAATGGGTATAAATTTTCCATTTGCCGTTAGGCAAAAGCTGAAGACGGAATTTCTGCGAAACAGTTCCGTTACGTTGAAACACCTGAACAGGAACACCGTCTCCGTCAACTCCGCCTCTTACATCAAGGTAACCGCCGTTTGCGGAAAGGATATTATACCAGCCGTCACCCAAGGCGATAAAGCGGAAATGCTGATCAACAGCATCCTCGCGTGCGTACAAACTCACGGCGTCACCCGATTTAAACTTTTTCGGATATCCCGGCTGATCCCAGCATCCTAAATCCGAAGCGTCACCGGCCTGTGCGGATTGAATATGAACAAATCCTGAAGGAACAATCCCCTGCTGAAATGCGGCAGTTCCGCTGTTTTTCACATATGTATCAGTATTGCATTTAAGCAGATAAAAACCTATATCTTCAACCTTATTGGTTCGCGTCCAAAGGGGTTCGAATTTATAACGTCTGTCGCCTTCAGGAGATTTCTGAAATTTATACGCCATTTCCCAAAGCTGAAGCTTCTTTCCATTGCCCCTTGTAAAAGCACCATCGCCCGGTATATCCCAGAAGTTTCCGAAATCATTACTTCCTTTTTTAGGGCTTCTTATGGCAGTCCAACGCTCAGTGTCAGGCACAGATGATTCACCGTAAGCATAAAGATATCTGTCCCAGCCTCCGGTAACTTCAACCTTGTCTTTAACAGCTCCGCCTGCCTGGTTAAGAAAACCGGCTCTGCCTGCTTCGATAAGAACCCACTGAGCTGCCAATGAATCATTGTCATCCCAAAGAACAACATGTGTTCCGTCGGCATCCGAATTATCAGCCGCTACGAGTATCTTCTTTCCGCCGCCTTCATTAACATATATTTTATATTTTCCGCCTCCGACTGACGCAAATTTGAACTGCTGGTTGCGGTTTTTGGTAAGCTTAACATCCCATATTGCGACCTTTGTTCCGTTAGCGGTTTTTCCGCCGGCAACATCAACATTCCCTCTAAACAGTCTTCCGAATGAGGCATTTTTCGGAGAAATGTAGATCCATCCGTTTCCGGCCGGTGTAAGCATAAATTTTCGGTCATCTTCATCATCATATTTATAAAGCTGAAGTACGGCGCCTTTTTTATAACCGCCTCCTTTGCCCGGGAGATCCCAGAATCCGCGGTCGGCATCGCCCGAAAGCGCCGATTTTATGTAATAATATTTGCCTGCATCCAGAGCTTCAAGCGCCGTAAACGAAATAAAAATCATGCCTACGGCAAAAATACAAAATTTCAGAAGTCTATTCATTTCTATCACCTTTTAATCATTAGTTAAAAATAAAATGCATATTTTAAGCTTTAAATAAAGAAAAAAACAATATTGAAGCAAAATATTGTATCTTGTGATAAAAATCCCTATAATCTCGTATATGAATTACTAGAAAACGACTCCAAGTCTCAATCCCAACTCCCATACAGGAGTTTCTGTTTTATAAACATATCTAAAACTTGTATATGGACTGATCAGCAATCTGGACATTATTATGTAATTAAAATCGAGACTTATTCCGTTTGTGTAATACAGTTTCTCTGCATCGGCATCATATTCAATTCCCCAGGGATGAAGCCCAAGCGCAAAGGCAAAATCCGGCCGAAGCCAATAATGAAATTTAATGTTTTCTGGGACCAAAACAAGAAAAACCCCTATACTGCCTGCAATCTTAGGCTCTCCATTATCTTCATCTTCATCTGAATCCTCATCGTCATCGTCATCGTCATCCGAATTTGCAACTTCCAATCCGATCAAACCGACACCTATGAGACCTGGAGCCGAAGTATAAAATCCGTTTTTATTAAGTGAAAATACATAACCCAATGAAAGACTTATATTATCCGAAATATCAATTTTCGGCCAGTCAAGATTTACTCCCAAAACAGGTTTCCTTTCATTTCTATCAAACATCATTCCGCCGTTTAATGTAAAATCAGAATAAGAAAACACCAGAATAAACACAAAAAACAGCATTGTTAATAATACTTTTATTTTCATAATACTTCCCCTTTTTGAAACATCAGCACTCAGGTAATTTCAGAAAGTCATCATCGCAACAGCTATTATGCATGCTATTTTGCGAACAACATACAAATATTAGATTTATTATTTGCCATTTTTGTTTTAAAAAAACAATTCATTTTTTCAAATACATAAATCTGCGTTTTAAAATATTCTTTGACAGAAATATTATTCAATAATTCATCAACTGATAACTGATTATTTACATGGACTGATTCGTCGTAGAGTTTCATTCTTTAAAAATTATCAACATCTTTACCCGGATTCATTACTTTGATATGAAGATAACAATATTCGCTCTAAAAAAACGCATTCTTTATTTTTTGATATCAGCAATTCTTTTTGCTATGGGAGTAAGTCTTGTCATTTTCGGAAAACGCTTTCAGCATTTCCGCGGATGGTTCGGAGATTATATAATAACTATCTTCATTTTCTTCGGCATAAAATTTATTTTTCCTAGACTGAACAGAATAAGACTCGCTATAGGAGTTTTTATTTTTTCATCCGCAGTTGAACTGATTCAGCTTTCAGGCGTATGCGATTACTATAATTTAAAATCAGCGTTTTGGCAGCTTACTATCGGAAGCCGTTTTGATTTCTTCGACATCTTTCTTTATGCCGCCGGCTGTTTAAGCGCGGCGGTGATTGACGGAATAATAGACAGGATAAACTCTAAATAAATCAGTTCCACTTCACGGCATCAATATATTTCTTAAAAACCGGACGCTTGTCGTAAAGCTTCTCCATATACTCTCTTGCATGAGCGCGAAGTTCGCCTTCGCGTATAGATGTGATATCTCCGCAAAGAACACGGCTTCTCAGAAAAATAAAATAAGTATCAAGAACATCGCAGATACAGTAATCATTTATCTCTTCTGCTTTTCCGGCTTTGTAAAGTTCATGAACTTCGCTTCCCTTCGTGTCCATTTTACCCGGACATCCGATCATCTTCGCAAGCACATTCAGTCCGCCCGCAAGCTTAACAGCGTGATTATTCGACATATATTCCTGCATGTCTATGTGACGGGCGCCGTTTCTGTAACGTGTTCCGCCCTTATCAGAAAAATGTCTCTTGGCGGATATTCCGATCTTATAGGCACAGAATTCCATTAGAGGAACATCAAATCCTCTGCCGTTAAATGTTACAATAGTCGCATCTTTATAAAGGGATTCGATTCCATACCAGAAACGTCTTGTAATTTCCTCAGGCCGGTAATTAGGCTCATCCATTGAAACTATTTCCAGAAGCCTGAAATTCTCATCAACCTTTGCAACCACAAGCGAAACAGGAATCTGAAAGGTTGCAGGTATGAAATTACTCGTTCCGCCGGTAATTTTCAGTATTTCGTCCTGAAATTTTTCAACGGCCTCATCTCCGCTGATATTTTCATCCGGAAATTTTACAGATTTAATTAAATCCGTATCGGGAACCGACTCGATATCGAAAACGAGATACTTGACTTTGGCTTCTTCCATGAATTTTCCTCCGGCGGGTGAACATATATCGGCAAACCCGTTTTTCAATTTGTTTAAAATAAAATTGTTGCAATAAGAATGCGCAATAGAAAGGATGTCTACAAAGTTTTTACTATCGGAGAAGTTTATGGCTAAATGCGATATATGCGGTAAAGGCGTTCAGTTTGGTCACAATGTGAGCCATTCAAACAGAAAGACTAACACTCTCTGGAAGCCGAATGTCAAGAAAATCCGCGTGATCGAAGAAAAGCAGGTTGTCCGCAAACATGTTTGCACACGCTGCATCCGTTCCGGCAAAGTTCAGAAAGCCGTGTAACAAAAAGCCGGTTAATAACCGGCTTTTTTATTCTCAGAGATTCACTATAAATCCGTAAAAGATACCGAAAAGCGAAATAACACACAATATCACTGCAATAGTAAGAGCTATGAGCGGAATAAAAACTGCCGCGAGAGCGGTAAGTACCGGCGCGGAATTAATTTCCGAAAGAACTGAAACAATAAAATAAACCGAATAAATCAGAGCAGCGATTACGAAAACAGCAAGAGCTAAAACTGCAACCGGAGCCAGTTCTATCGAATTAAAAATTACGACTCCCGGAAGAATAAACACGAAAGGAAACAGAGAATAATTCAATACCGAGAAAATACGACCGCTCTTTCCAGGAAAACCCAGATATTGAAAAACAAAATCAGCAGAAAGGGCAAAAATAAATAATATCATCAAAAGAATTATATATCCGAGCACTAATCCATAAGAAATTTTGTAATAAAAGAATTCACTTTGAGGAAGAAGCAGTGATAATGATAAAAAAACAGAAAACAAAGCAAGAAATGAAATCATTAAAGAAGACGGCAAAATTCTGCGTTTTGACTCAGAAATCTTCACCGCAAAAAGTCTCGGATCCATTATAAGGGCTGAAATATAGTCCGCCCAGACAAGCGATTTCAAATTTTCTTTAAAACTCATGGTACGTACCTGTATTCTATCAGTCCGTTATTTCCAGTAACCGAACCAAGCGGATTTTTCCCGAAAAATGAACCCATTCCTCCGAATATAAGATCAAGCGCGGAAGAATTCTCGTCATAAAGCGGCGCGTCAGCCGGAAGCTTCGCGAGCTCTTTCGCTTTTTTCACAGCATCCTGAAACGTACCTACAGAATCAACAAGTTTCATTTCAACTCCTCTTGAACCTGTAAACACCCTTCCGTCAGCGTATTGCTTAAAATCATCGATAGGAATATTTCTACCAAGAGAAACATCCTTAATAAACTGATTGTAACAGTTATCAATCAAATCCTGAAGAAGAGCTTTTTCTTCATCGGAAAGATCACGTGAAGAAGAAAGAATATCCTTGTATTTGCCGCTTTTAATTACATTCATCTTAATGCCGAGTTTCTCAAAAAGCCCCTTGAAGTTAGGAGCTGCAATAATAACTCCGATTGAACCGGTCATCGTTCCCTGATTTGCAAAAATATGATTCGCCGCAGATGAAATATAATATCCGCCCGAAGCCGCCATGTCTCCCATTGATACCACAAGAGGTTTTTTCTGACGAAGCTCCATAAGCTTTTGAAATATTTCCTGAGTAGCTGCAACAGTTCCCCCGGGAGAATCGACTCTCAAAACAACCGCCTTAATATTATCATCGGCTGCAAGCTGGTCGATGCGCGCTATAACAGCTTCATGCATTGACATAGACGCGAAATGTCCCTCCGTGTCCGAACTTATCACTCCTGAAACTCTGACAACACCGACTCCACGAGAGTCACTGATAGAAATATTTGATGATGAAGCTGAAGTTTTCCTCTGCATGGAAGTATTAATCTGAACTAGAGATAATACCATCGACATCAGAAGAAAAACCAAAATAGCCACCAGAATTTTTCTGTTTTTATCCATATAATCTCCTTATCTGTGTGAAAAAAACCACGGTTTGCTGTCTACCCATAGAACGACAGCCTTTTCCGCAGAATTGTTGATTACCCGATGATTCTTATGCGATTCAAATGAAATTGAATCGCCCTCTTCCATATCGTACCGTGAACCTTCAAGTTCAATCGTAAGTTTTCCTTTTATCAAGTAGGCGCATTCATAACCTTCATGAGAATACGGCTCAGTTCCAGTTGTTGAACCTGCCGGAAACTCGATTAAAAGATATTCGAAATCATCAATACCCTGACTGATAAGATAATGTGTAACATCCCCGTCCGCAACAATCTTCTTATGAAAAGATTTTTTTGTCAGAGGAGATACGGGTGCTTTTACATTTGATTCGAACAAAGCCCCGATCGAAACGTCAAAATAATCGGCAATAGCCTTAAGTGTTGTCAGAGACGGAGAAGCTTTGCCGTTTTCAATCTGTGAAAGAAGACTTGGTGTAACATTGGTCTTTTCTGAAAGATCTTTTAGAGTTACCCTTCTGTTTTCACGGTATAGTTTAATTTTTCTGCCGAGCGCGGCAACTATTTCATCTGCCATCCGAAACCTCTTTCACCTTTCTTTCAAACACACATTATTTTACAATTTCTTTTTGTTTCAGTGAATAAAAATAAGATACAATATAAACCAAAAAAGTCTTGCCATTATTCTATATCAATATACAATCATACGGTTGTCCAAACCAAAGGGATTACAATGACGAAAAACAGAGTTCAGCTGCCGGGATATCCTCTGCCCCTTGGAGCAAATATCGCAAACAAAGGTGTTCAGTTTTCGCTCTTCTCCCGCCATGCGTCCGATGTCTCTCTTATTCTCTTTGAATCACCTGAACCCGATTCGCCTTTCGAAGAGATTAGACTCGACAAGGAACTCAACAAAACAGGCGACATCTGGCATATTTGGATTGAAGGAATCACTGAAGGACAACTCTACGGATACAAAATTGACGGACCTTATAATCCGGAAAAAGGACATAGATTTAACAAATATAAACTCCTTCTTGATCCTTATGCGCGCGCCGTAAGCGGAAATTTCGACTGGGTTCTTTCTGATCCTAGAGGATATGACGCAGACAGCCAGTTTAAAGACGCAATTTATTCAACCAAAGACAGTACCGCCGGTGCTCCGAAGTCAATAGTCATCAATCACGAATTCGATTGGTTTGACAGACCTCTCAAAATTCCATTAACTGAAACAATTATCTACGAAACTCACGTTAAAGGCTTTACCTTTCACGAAAGCTCATCAGTATACTCGCCCGGAACATATAAAGGACTGACTGAAAAGATTCCTTATCTCAAAGATCTTGGAATAACCGCCGTCGAACTTCTTCCGATTCAGGAATTCGATGAAAATGAAAATATCCGTAAAAATCCGTTAACCGGAGAGAAGCTTAAAAACTACTGGGGCTACAGCACTATGAGTTTTTTTGCTCCGAGAGGACGCTACTCTTCAAAAGGAGCGCTTGGAGAACAGTTCTACGAATTCAAGGAAATGGTGAGAGATTTTCACAATGCCGGAATAGAAGTTTTTCTTGATGTAGTTTTCAATCATACGGCAGAAGGAGATCAGACAGGTCCGACCATGTGCTTCCGCGGCATAGATAATTCAATTTATTATATGCTCGAAAGCGATAAACGCTATTACAAAAACTATTCCGGATGCGGCAACACCTTTAACTGCAATAATCCGATAGTCCGCGAATTTATTATCGACTGTCTTAAGTACTGGGTAATCGAAATGCATGTTGACGGTTTCAGATTCGATCTCGCATCAATTCTCGGCAGAGACCAGGAAGGAAACATTCTCAAGAACCCTCCGCTGATAGAACGCATTGAATCGGATCCGATTCTAAGAAGTACCAAAATTATTGCCGAAGCATGGGACGCAGCCGGAGCATACCAGGTGGGGCACTTCCCCGGCAGATGGGCTGAATGGAACGGCAAATTCAGAGACGACATACGCAGATTCTGGAGAGGCGATGCAGGCACAGCCGGAGCATTCGCAACAAGAATAACAGGAAGCTCAGATCTATATTCAACTGAAGAACGCTCTCCACTTCACAGCATTAATTTCATAACCGCTCACGACGGATTCACTCTGCGCGACCTGGTTTCATTCAAAGAAAAGCACAATGAGGAAAACGGGGAAAATAACGCTGACGGTGAAAATCATAATATCAGCATGAACTTCGGCATAGAAGGAAATGACGTCACCCCTTTCATTGAAAGAGAAAGACGGCAAATGATAAAAAATTATTTCGCTTCACTTCTTTTGAGTCAGGGAGTTCCGATGATTCTGGCGGGTGATGAATTCTGCCGCACGCAGAAAGGGAATAATAACGCGTACTGTCAGGACAATGAAATATCATGGCTCAACTGGAAACTGCTTGAAACGAATCAAGAAATGTTTAATTTCGTTAAATCCCTCATTGCTTTCCGCAAAAAGCACACTTCTCTCAGGCGGAAAAAGTTTCTTACAGGCGGAAATTCTCCATATGAATCATCACCGGATATTTCATGGCACGGAACTACTCCCGGAAAACCCGACTGGACTGATGAAACCGGATTTATAGCATGTCTTATCAACGGATTTTATTCAATACAGGACTTCGCAAACCAGGATGCCGATATCTTTATGGCATTTAATTCATCTAAATTCAACAGAAATACAACTCTTCCGGAATCACCTAACGGCGGTTCGTGGAAAAGAATAATGGACACTTCGCTTGAAAGCCCCGACGATTTCTGCCTTGAATGTTCAGCACGGATAACCGAAAAGAAATATCTCGTGAAACGTTATTCATCTGTTCTTTTCATTTCTGAAAGAAATTAGGTATTAATAGGTGTTTATGAAAGAAATTGATTTTTCAAACTGGAAGCGCCGTGAACATTTCGCTTTTTTTCACAGAATGGATTATCCTCATTTCAACGTGTGTTTTGATCTTGATATAACAGGTTTTGCCGGTGTAATCAAAGAAAAAAACTTTCCATTTTATTTTTCAATGATATATCTATCAACTTTAAGCGCCAACCTAGTTGAAGAATTCAAGTTCCGCATCCGGGACGGAAAGGTGTTTCTACATGAATCGCTGACACCGTCATTTACTTACATGGACGGCAAAAACACAGAAGATGATCTTTTTAAAATGGTTACAGTTGAAATAAACGGCGACTTAAATAATTTTATTGAACTTGCTTCAGCAAAATCAAAAAATCAGAAAGAGTATTTCATAGCAAGCGACTTCGCGAATAGAGATGATTTTATATACTACACTTCTCTGCCGTGGATTTCATTCACTCATCTGTCCCACACAATAAATCTAAACAAGAATGACTCCGTTCCGAGATTATCGTGGGGCAAATATTACGAGCGCGATTCAAAAATTTATCTGCCTTATTCAGTTCAGGTTAATCATGCTCTTGTTGACGGAATTCACATCGGAAGATTTAAGGAAACACTCGAGAATCAATTAAACAGTTTCAATTGATACGGCAGAAAAAGCCGTAACAATTGAAATTCAATTAATCTCTATATTCTCATGTCCTCTCTGTATATTTCAAGCGAATACGGGATATTGTCATTAATGAGAGGCTCAACCTCTTCGGTTCTCTGCTTGAAAGAACGTCCGAGATTTACGCGTGAATATTCACTTTCAGTTCCGAGTTTCTGCGCATACTCGATCGACTTCCAGTATGCAAGACTTGATTTCGCCTCATTATTCTGAAGCTGATATACCGCACCGAGATTATTATAGGAAGCCGCAAGAGTCTCGTAAATTTTAATGTGATTTGTCGCACGGTTATCAACTTTTTTGATTCTGTCAGCATCAAGTTCAAAAACAGAAATGACTTTAGTATACTGAGCTTTTGCTGAATCAAGATTATTAAGTCTGAGAAAAACATTTCCGAGAGAAAACATCAGCTCCGGAGATCTCGCGAAATCATCATACAGATTCATCCACTGGGAAAGCGCATCCTCATACAAACGGTTCATATAGTAAATGCGGCCGAGATTATAATGAAGCTCTGATGATTCGTATGCATTATCAAGAGCCTTCTGATACTTGTTCTGCGCGATAGAATAATTTTCCATTTTGTCTTCAAGTCTGTCGACGTCTTCGCTTTCAAGCGAGTCGAGATCGGTTTGTTCGAGCTTAATCTTGTCAAAGAAATAGTAGAAAAGATTTCCTTCGAGAGCGTAGGTCTTGCCTATCGATTCGGTTTCCTTGTAAAATTCTTCATATGTAAATTCAGGCTGTGTCTGATAGGCACTCTCAGCTGCACGCAGATATTTATATGATTTAACGGGATCTTTCGTCATATAATAAAATTCACCGAGAAGAGCGAGCGCACCGAAATACTTCTCATTATTTTTTTCTGCGTGTTCAAGAGCAGTAAAAAGATAATTCTCCGCGAGCTTCGGATTTCTCTGCAGAATAGCCATTTTCGCATACTGAAGATACAAAGGAGGATAATTCGCATCACGTTTCTTCAACGCCTTAAGTATATCCGCGACAACAGGAAAAGGATTATCATCAAAATCTTTGAGACGAGGTGACTGAATTCCGAAATCAATTCTTACATTATTCTTTTCGTCTGCCTTTTTGCTCATCACATACCATGCGGCCTTGGCAAGAAGCGGACTCGGAACTTCCGGAAGAAGATCCTTGTCGCGCATTTTTACATAGAGGTCAATTGTCTCGGCAAATGCGTCGCGCTCGATAAAAAGATTCATCAGTCCCGAATATCCGACAGGAGAATCAGGAGCTTTCTTGATGATATCTTCGAAATACTTGCGGGCTTTTAGAAACTGGCCTTGATAGAAATAAGCGTTTCCTATTCCGTAAAGGGAAGTTATATCATCCGGATTCTTATTATTTGCCTTACGGTAAAAATCAAGCGCAACATCAAGCTGTGTATCAACTTTATCTATCGGTTTTGTTATTTCATAATAATAACGTTTCAAATGAGGCTTCAGTTCGTTAAAATAACGTGCAGGAACCTTGGAATAAAAATAACCTAGATTATTGAGAATATCATATTCGATAAAATTATCTTTCTCGGCTATTTTGTATCCTCTGTTGAGTTTATCTATGGAACGGTCATATTCTTTTTTATCAAAATAGGCGCGTCCGTAGGAATTATAACCGTAAAGATAATCTTTTTTATACTTCGCATCAACCTCGCGGAAAAATTCTTCCGCCTTGGCATAATCTTCAGTTTTAGGATCATTATTTCTGCGGATCAGCTCAACACCTTTGTTGATAAGCCTTTTTGCCATAAAAGGTTTATACACATATTGATAACCGAGAACCCCAAGCACTATAACCATAAGTCCCGCAATTGACATATTGCGGGTTCTTTTTAGAAGAATCTTCTGGCGTTCGCGCCCTTCCTGCGTATATTCTTCACGGGCATATATTCTTCTTCGCTGAACCGAATCGGAGCTTGAATCAATTACTATTCCGAGTTTTTCTTCAAGATAAGTCTGAACATCATCCTCACGCGCACCGTCAAGAATCATGTTAACGAGTTCGGATGTATCATCTTTGGAAAGCTTATCGTTGACTATAGTGTCTTTTACGGCTTTCATCAAACCGAATGACATCAGTTTGAGCGCATTTTTCAATTTGCGCATTTCATGCACAGTCAGATCAAGGGCATCCTCGTCAGTTTCAGGTGCCGGGATATAACCGCGTGAATTCATTTCAGGAGCGGATGTTCTTACAACATCGTCAATAGCATCGATGTTGTCGATGCCGGAACCCATACCTGAAAAGGAATCTCCGCCGGAAACTTCATCTGAACCGAAAGAAATATCTTCCGAAGAAGCACCTGGTTCATCAAACGATGAAGAAAAATCAATCTCAGGAAGTTCATCCATATCAGCAGTCTGAACATCTGCTTTGCCGCCGATGTCGATATCGGACAAATCCGGTCCCGAAAAATCTGCAGATCCGTCGAGCGAAACTCCGCCCAGATCATCGGATGAAACAGCATCCGTAAAAGACGGCATTTCATCGGAAGAAGTTTCTTCCGATGAAAATTGATCATCCAGTGAAAAATCAGATGAAGAATCCGTAAAAGTATCTTCTCCGCCTACGAATATATCCTTTGATATATCCTGATCATCGACTGCGTCAGGTTCATCTTCAAGCAAAGACTCAATCTGTCCTTCAGCAGTACTTGTATCTATTTTCTTTTTAAACTTTGAGGCAATTCTATCTTTTAATGACTGAAATTTTCCTGCACCCGATGGTGCTTCAACCGGACTCGGCGTTTCATCAAAACCAAACGAAGGCTCGGCAGAATCAGATTCTCCTCCGAAATCAATATCAGGAAGACCATCTGAAACAGTTTCTTCAGCACCGAATGCAGAATCATCAATACCGGAAAATGAAGTATCACTTTCAGCTTCGGAAAATGCATCAGAAGCTGAGAAATCATCCTGATCCTGAAAATCAAATGACGGTTCCGGCTCATCCTCAATTTCAACCATTGAAGTGATATCCTGAATCTCACCGGAAGTATCAGAAACATCCTGAAAACCGGATGGTGCGCTGAAAGCCTGGCTTGGAGCAGCCGTATCATCGGTTTTTTTGCGTGAAGCGGCACCGCCGGGCAATACACCCAGTATACGCTCTATTTCAGCAGCTTCTTCAGGCGTTATCGCCGCCGTTTCTTTATACTTTTCAGCCATTAATTATTTCCATAAAAGAGACATAATCACAATGATAAACTACTTTCAAAAAATCAATACCTTTTTACATGAGCTCTTAGCCAATAAGACCTTATTCGTTTAATTATCGGAAAAATTATACTAAAAATTGAGATTAAACGCATTCAGTCTTTATTCTGGCCGAATTCTCATGTTTTTGAATCATAATCCCGAAATTATAATATATTCCCGTAACCGGGCAAATTTTAATTCGGCGGAAAAGCCTTTTTATGAAAAAATATCTTATTATACTTCCTTTGCTCTTTATTGCCGGGATAAACGCGCAATCTGAACCGGATACCTCATATGAATACTCTCTGAAAAATTTGAAGAGTTCGATTGCTCCTTATGCTGCAAAACTCATTCTTGATAATAACGGTCAAAGTACCAATGTTTCGCTGAAAAAAGGAACTGTTTTCACATATAAAAACCGTTCCTGCAAAAAAGCATACATTGCCGGAGATTTTTCCGGATGGAAGAAGATCAGCATGAAGCGCGGAAAATACGGTGTCTGGTATTATTTTCTCGCAGAATATGACAGAAAAGAAATTTTCAGATACAAGTTTTTCATCGACGGCATATGGACTGCAGATCCGATGAGCGAAGAAGTAGAGGATGACGGATATGGTTCTACCGTTTCTAAAACAGCTGCACAGTCAACCGGCGAAAATAAATTCGTTTCGTATAAAATCATAAAAGAAGGAAAAAAATCTTTTGTTGAATTCAGAATTTTTAATCCTTCCGCTTCGTACGTTTCAATTGTCGGAGATTTCAACAGATGGAATCCGGAAAACGATGTTCTTTTCCGTGATGATAAAAATATATGGCGCATAAAAAAACACCTGCCCAAAGGACAGTACCGTTATTCATACGTCATTGACGGAGAATGGAAAACCGACACATATAATCCGCAGTCAAGCTCGAATCCTGCCGGAAGACTCTGTTCATTAATCATAATAAAATAATAAGAATAGCATTAAGTTATTACAAAATACATCTAACTGAATTGACCCAAAATGTATTTTGTAATAATATTATTGCTTTTTTATTTATTCCGCCTCAAAATAT
This sequence comes from Spirochaetota bacterium, assembly GCA_029554345.1. GTDB lineage: Bacteria > Spirochaetota > UBA4802 > UBA4802 > JAFGJZ01 > JAKJGA01. The sequence continues at coordinate 52,180 of JAKPJF010000076.1, forward strand.
GATTTATCGGGGGACATATGCCTAACAGGGGAAACGGAAAAGACATTATACTTCAGGCTTTTCACTGGAATCTTGTCAAAACTCAGGGAGACGGAACTATAGACGGCAGAGACATGTCTTGGTACCGGATTCTTACCGAATCTGCCGACAGAATCGCCTCCTGCGGTTTTACTATAATTTACCTTCCCCCGCCATGGCGGGATGACTCGGCATGGGAATCAAACGGAAAGCACGGCGGAGGCGAAGGATATTACTGGCATGACTTTGATCTAAACTCCCGATATGGAACAAAAGAAGAATTAAAAGAACTGATACTTGCCATGCATTCGCGCGGAATAAAAGCAATTGTAGATCTGGTAACAAATCACCGCGACGGAAACAGAATGCAGAAAGACATCTGGGAATATCCCGGAGAATGCTGGGCAAAAGGCGGCACAGACAGCGGAGGCAGTTTTTTCGACGGACGCTTTGACCTTTCCCTTTCAAATCCGAGAGTTAATAAACGAATAAAAGAAGCTATGAATGAGTTGATGGATGAATGCGGAGTAGACGGATGGCGCTGGGACTATGTCTGGGGATACGAAGTGAATGAAGTAGTAAACTGGATCAAGTCAACTCACAAAGAAGAATATTTTTCCGTCGGTGAATACTGGCAGGATTCGCCTTTTATGACAAATGACCCGATGGTAAAAAGATACGGAGCTGATGAGGGAGCAAGAATTCTCGGTTGGGCAAGGGAAAGCAACGGCTGTGCCTTTGACATTATTCTTAAAAGATGCATCCAGTCAGCTGACGCCAGAAATTTAAAGTTCGGCCTAATTGCAAAATCATCCGCGGAAGACCGTGCAGCTCTCGTTACTTTCGTAGATAACCATGACATGGGAGCATCGCCCTACTCACCTGCAAACGGATGGGGTCAGCAATGCTGGCCGTGTCCGCCGCATTTTAAATCGAGAGCTTATGCTTTCATTCTCTCAATGCCCGGTACACCTTGTGTTTACTGGCCGGACTGTTTTGACTGGGGGCATGAAGCTGAAATTAAAGAATTAATCCGCCTTAGAAAAAAAGCCGGAATAACATCTTCTTCCGAATGGATCGACCTGACAGGGAATTATTACGGCTTTGCAGGAATTATTCTAAATGAAAAAAAAGAAGAAGCTCTAGCCGTATCAATTAATTCAAATTTCACAGCAGCACCCGAAAACTGGGAAACCGGATATGAAAAGAAAGGGGAATACACAGTTTGGATTAATAAGAAATTTATTTAACTGAGTGTTTCCTGAAAACATCAAACTGTTAACACCGATGCCATTCGAGTGATGAAATTTTATTTAAAAAAATCTGGGCTTCCTTTTCCGTATCAGAAAGCGCACAGAATAACGCCCTTTCTGTTAAATGTTTTAATCCGTTTTTCTCATAATAGAGAGGACTCATAAGAATAATTCCCTTTCCTCTCTCAGCGGAATACGCTTCATCGCCGAAACAAGAGATGATATCAGATTCGCACTTGAATCTTTCAAGATGCTTTCCCTTCACAAATTTGATTGAACTTATCCTTGATGAAGTTTTTTCAGCCATAAATCTTGCAATATCCGCCATAGTCATTCGGGCGTTTATTTCAGAAACAGGATTCATAGAAATTCCTTCACCATCGCGGAAAGTATAAGCATCAAAAGATACATGACCGAAATATCCTTCAGAAACAAGACTTTCTGATATTTTAATTGCGGCATCATGCATCTCATTAAATAATTTCTCATCTATTTCTAAACCTGTTATAAGCGCGTCAAACTGACCGCGATCCGTGCTGAATAATTTACGGACATTGAAATCAGTCATCTCCCCATTTTTTGAAAGAAAAAAACCTGCGGAGTAATCCTCAACACGCTCTCTCCATGGCTCAATGATAAATGATATTCCGAAATTAAAATAATTCAGCCCTTTATTAAGCTTTTTTATATCTTCACTTTTTTTAACATGAATGAATCCGCTCGCGGAAGAACCGAATTCTGTTTTCGCGACAAAAGGAAAAGAAGATTTTGCGGCTATATCAAGAAGTTCCTCGTAGTTATCCGCACATTTACCGTGCGGATAATTTAATTTACGGCAAATATCATTGGAATATTTTCTTGAATTGATCTTTTTTACAATAGTTTCATCCGGAAAATCACAGATACAATTATACGATTCGAGAATATTCAAAGATTTGGAATTCATTCCCCATGCAAGCCCTTCTCTTTCAATGTCAGAATCTCCGGCAATTGATGCGTACTCAATTCCGATTTGCTTTAAATATTCATAATAAAACTTGTGGGGAGTTATATTAACGACCACAGAATCACGAGCATCAACTGCCGAAAGAAAAAGACAAGTCATCTCATCTGCAAATTTCTCATAACGTTCTAGCGGAATATTGCCAAGTTCAAGATCAAAATTAGAATTGAGATAATATGTCTTTTTCAAATCCTTTTTCCACTCAGCGTAAATAATGTCGGGATCAGTTTCTGTAATCCTGTGCATGAAAAAGTTTGCCGCTTACTGCTTCATCAAGAAGAACAGGCACCATTGCTCCGGGGATAACGCTTTCAACAGCATTCGGAGCTTTATCTCCGCCGAGATCAGTTCTGAGCCAACCCGGATCCATAAGATTCATGCAAACTCCGGTTCCTTCAAGCTTCTTTGCCATATCAAAAACATATTTATCAAGAGCAGCTTTAGAAATTGCATACGGAGTGAGTTCAGGTTCGTCTTTTATTCCCGATGTTACATTAATGACTCTTCCGAATCCGCGTTTAATCATTTTAGGAAGAATTTTATTGCAAATCAGAATCGGAACAATCGTATTTACCGCAAAACTTATCTCATATTCATCAGCGGGCGCAGAATAATATTCTGTTCTATACTTAGTCATTATTGCTGCATTATTATAAAGAATATCCAGTCCGCCCGAAAGTCTTTCAGCTTCATCAGCTATTTTTTCGGCAACCGAAACATCAGATAGATCTCCTTCAATCTGAAATACTTTTACACCTTTCAATTCTTCTGCGAGAATTTTCGTGTGCTCAATGCTTCTGCTGTGAAGAATGAGGTTGCAGCCTTCAGCAGCCATAGCTTTTGCAATTTCTTTTCCGACGCCCCTGCTTGCACCGGTAATCAACGCCCACTTGTTCTTTATATTCATAAATCCTCCGTTTAACCCAAAATATAAATTATGCCATATTTTTCAACAAGAAAACGTTTGCGCAGAGGCATTAGCTCACCTTTTTAAGAAATAAGCATGACAATTATAAACTTTAATATCAACATCATTCATCAATGTCAGGTTTTACACATTATTTTTCAATTCAGGCAATCTTGAACTTCATATTAAATTAATTCTTAAAACTATTAAAAAAAAACGAAAAAATGTTAAAGTTACAGGAATAATTTCCGACAATATTAACGCAAGGGATTAAAAGGTATATTCCCTCCCGATTATACTTTAAGTCTCCTGACACTGCGCGTCCAAACGCAGAAGGCAGGATAGCCGCCCAGCTATTCTGCCTTCTCCTTGGAACAAAATTCAGGGGAGTCTTTCAAGAAGCTCCATTGTGAAGCTTTTGATTCTCCCTTGAATTTTTCCTTTTGAATCAATTCCTTCAACCGTAAAAATAACTCTATAAATCGAACCTTCATGCATTGTTCGAAGATTTGATTTTATAATTTTATCCTTACGCCTGTCGCTGATATCAAAAACAATATCATGATTATTCTTATCGTAAAATGTTATGGTCTTGAAATGCTCACTATGGTTTCTAAGCCTGAAAAGCATTTCAATTTCCTGTCCTCGGTAAGTTTCAATAGATTCCGCCAATGCTTTCAATGTCATGTTTTCTTCGGAAATCAGACTGAAAGAAAAAAAAACACAAACTGCAATTATGATAATGAATGAAAACTTACGATTCGAGCTCATCATCTTTCAGCCTCATCAAAAGTCCCGGGTTCTTATCTGCAAATCTAATGATATCATCTTTTTTCATTGAAAAGAGAGAAACCGCAGATTCGGTTCTGTAAGTATACGGCAAAGTCTGCCCGTAATACATTCTGCTTATTGAGCCGATAAAATCGCCTTTTTCGAGAACGCGTATTTTCTCGCCGTTTCTTTCAACAACAACTTCACCGCTTCTTATGATGCAGATATTTTTAATCTGTCCGTTTTCTTTATATAAAACAGTACCCTTTTTAAAATCCTGCGGAACAAAAATGGATTCAAGCCATGTTTTCTGCGTCGCAGTACAAAGTCTAAAAAACTTGCTGGTTGACAAAAGATTCCATGTCTCGCTGGTTCGAATGCGCGCAAGACGATGAAGAGTGTTTTCAAATTCCGTACCCGCAATAAAACTAAGAAATTTATCTCTTTCTATTGTGTATAACACAACATCAGTTTCAGCATAAACGTCGGCAGCTCTTGTTCTCTGTGTAACTATCGCCACTTCTCCGAAATAATCATACGAACCGTAAATCTTTTTTTCATCAAGATTTCCGCTATCAACAGAGACATTCCCCATGTGAATGATATAAAACTTGTCCCCCGAACTTCCCTGCTTTATTATCAGTTCGCCTTTTTTATATTTTTCTTCATGCACTATATTTATAAATTCCTGGGCTTTCTTTACGCTTAAATCTTTTGCAAAATCGAGATGATTCAGCAAACCGAGAATCTGATGGGCCTTCTCAAATAAAGGCGGCTTAACATCAAATGATATTGTGTTTTCTATGCCGAATTTAGCGAGAGAAAGAGATGTATTTTTCGGAAAATCTTTCTCTGCTATATGATAAACAAAAGTTCGCTTTTTTATCTGCTCAGGAAGCGAGTCAAGATACGAAACAGGCGTATGAAGCGGAGGAATACCTGCTTCATGAAAAATAACTTTTGAATCCCATGGAAAATTTGAGAGCTCTTCATAACGCTCTTTTGAGAGAACTCCCGATTCAAAAAGAGACTTGTGCGCTTCAGGATCATTATTGTGATCAGAACTGTATACAAATGACTGATTCTGAAACGTCATTTTAAATCCGATGCATGGAATAGAATGCAGAGTATAAAACATATCGAATTTTGCATTATGAATAAACATAGACCGCCCGATTTTTACAGGAGAAAAATCAAAGAGAGTTTTAAGCCTTTCAGCAGAAACTCCGGCAGTCGCGGAATACTTTCTTAAAAAACTGTCAAGAACAGTAGTAGTTGAATAAATGGTTATTCTTTGTTCTTCGAGAATTTTCTGAAAAGTACCGGCATCATGGTCAGCATGACAATGCGATAGAATTATTCCCGTAATAAACTTCGGATTAACATTCGAATCAAGAAGCCATTCGGTTGAGTTGACAGGCGGATCAACCATGATTCCCTGATGATTAATCCAGATTATGAAACCCGAAGTATTATTAGTCGGATCAAATCCATGACTTGGCCCGAGACATGTAATTCCGAAAAGAGGAGGAACAAAAGGTTCCGAAAGACGTTCTCCGACAAGATACGATGCCTTGTATTCAACAAAATTATCTACTTCGGCAACCTGTTTGCCGCCGTCGCGAACGGAAAATTTTTTTCCGCTTGATGCGATTTCAACATTTCCTATTACAGCTTTCCCTTGCCGCATTACAACGAATTCTACAAGATCATCAATGGTAAAATTTCCGCGAAAATGATTCATTTCGTTCTTTAGGTCAGTAACGAATACATCCGGATTATCAATGTCATAATCAAGAGAAATGTCGAATTCAACCGGACCGAAAAGCGCCTCCTGAAGAATATCACACATTGCTTTTTTCTGTTCTTCAGTGCAGATTACCTTCGTTCGGCTTTTCTTTATAAAGAAATTGAAATAAAGCGGAAACTCTATTTCGGCTACGCTAATCCCTTTTATCCAGTTAAACATTTCCCGAGTAAGCACAAATATCTTCGGAACTGAATCCGGAAGCAGCATCGTATCTTTTATAGTTTCAGGAGGTATACCGAACTGAATATTGCCCTCAGTTGTACGAACGAGAACACCGCCCCTTTTAAGCTCATATTTTATATCAATTTTATGCATTAATTTTTCCGTGTAGTAATAATTACAATAAGCCTCAAAATATCCAGCGTTTTTTTATATTTGATCCGGTTAAAGCATAAGCTTCTCATTAAATGAGACATATTAACAGTATCAAACCGCTCGCACAGCATATCTCATCTAAATTTATTCTTGACTTTTTTTTTGAATATTAGCTTATGATACCATTGTATTTTGAGAAGACGCTTTATGCGACTTTCCGCTTTTGCCGCCGTAACACAATTCAGTTTGGAAGCAAAGAAAATACAGAGTAATTTTTTTGAGGTTAAAAAATGGCAGTACAGATTTATGCCGGCAATTTGCCGTACAACACTAACGACGAAGCGCTAAAATCTCTTTTTGAGGGCTTTGGTGAAGTTGTATCTTCGAAAATTGTCAAAGACAGAGACACTGGAAGATCTAAAGGATTCGGTTTTGTTGAAATGACTGATTCAGCAGCTGCTGACGACGCGATCAAACAGCTTGACGGCTCTGATCTTGGCGGAAGAAAAATCAAAGTCAACATCGCGAGACCAAAAGGCGCGTAATGGCTTAAAATAAATCCATGACAATCGAAGGAGGCTGAAACAGCCTCCTTTTTTTATTAATCAAATACATAAGAAATATGCTGCTGTCCAAGTCCTCTGAATCCGTAATCGCTGACTTTCTGCTCAAATGATTTAAAATTATCACCATAATGAACCAATATCATTTTTGATTTGATGTCCGCCGGAAGAGTATTGAGCTCTTCTATCGAAGCGTGAACACCGCCTGTAAAAAACTGGCAGTCATGAAATATTGCTTCAAAGTTGAATTTAGAACAATATGTCTCAATCAGATCCCTGTCAAAACGCGTATCACTTGTAAACATCACTCTCTCATCAATTACTATTCCGCAGCTCCAGAATGAATTATTCCATGCATTCGAAACATCCGGAATATGCATTGTCCGGAACATTTTAAGATCTATCGAACCGACCTTAGCGGATAATGTTTCTCTAGGAAAATCATGAAGCATCTTCGGACGATTAATATTGAAAAAATCCTTAAAAGAAAGAATATCCCCGCAAATTTCTTCATTATAAGCTGCTCCGCCCCTTAGAGACATATCCCAGAGTATATGCTGATAAGTTTCACTTATAACCATATTGGGCTTCTTTTTTGTCACATATCTGCCGAGAAGAGCTATTTCTTCCAATCCGCCGATATGATCTGCATGAGAATGTGTGATAAGAATATTTTCAATCGAAGTAATAGGAATACCCAGTTCAAAAAGAGACTGAGTACATTTTGTGCCGCAGTCAACAAGAAGATGATCCTTTCCTTTGATTATAAGCAGGTTCGTCTGATACTGCGCTTTAGTAAATGCGCTTCCGACCCCTGCGAAAACAAGCTGAAGATTCCCATCGTTAGAAAGCTTCAGACCATCTGAGGCTATTTTTTCTGTTTTCATACTAAACCCTTCTTTTTATGCTTGAAAAGAAACAAGAGATTTAATCATAATTAATTGAATATATTTTTCAATCTTTTTTTATGCGGGGATGTATGCGGAATTTTTTCTCTGAAAAACGAATCGGGAAAATTGACCGAAGCAATGAAAACAAATTAGAAAGAAGCACCTTTGAAAAAGATCACGACAGAATAGTATATTCGAATTATTTTAGAAGACTGCACGACAAAACACAGGTTTTTCCATATTCTCCGCTTTCAGCATCAAATCAGGCAAGATCAAGGCTTTCTCATTCGCTTGAAGTTTCGTGTGTAGCCCGTTCTCTCGGCAATCTCACAGGTTTGTACTTATCAGAAAAATTTCCGGACATCAGACCGTTTGATGTCGGAATAATTGCCGCATCAGCAGCACTCGCTCATGATATCGGAAATCCTCCATTCGGTCATTCAGGCGAAGATGCAATAAGAATCTGGGCAAAGGAAAACGTCGATCGTTCACAACTCAGCAGTGAAGAGTATTCAGATATGATAAATTATGAGGGAAACGCTCAGGGTTTCCGCATTCTTTCACGTCTCGAAATATGGCAGAGAAAAGGCGGACTGCGCCCCGCGTGTGCAACGATAGGCGCATTTACAAAATACCCGTGCAGCTCTTCAGCAATGGATCCGTCATCCGGCATTATATCAAAAAAGAAATTCGGCTTCTTCAAGGAAGACGAAATACTTTTTACTGAAGCGTTTGAAGAAATGGGAATTCCGCTTTATGAATCGGGAAAAACTTCCTACCCACGGCATCCGCTTTCTTTTCTCTCTGAAGCTGCAGATGACATCTGTTATGCTGTCATTGATCTTGAAGATGCCTTTCACCTTGGAGTAATAGATTATAAAACATTGGAAGATTTACTGCTTCCGATTGTCCGCCACGAACACGATTTCAGTATCGATCAGTCTTTCGACAAGCACATAAAAGTTTCACGTCTTCGATCGGCAGCAATTAATTCGATGATAAACCAGTGCCATAAATGCTTTATTGAGAACATCGACTCTATTTTCTCACTCAAACATAACACGCCTCTTGTATCAGAAATCGGCAGTGCAAAGCAATATGATATTATTTATGATTTTTCCATGAAAAACATATACTCATCAAGCAGTATCCTCGAAACAGAATATGCAGGATTCAAAGCTATCGGAGCACTTCTTAACATCTTTATGCCTGCAGTTTTATCAAAAAATCCAGACAAGCAGGAAAGACTCGGAAGAAAACTTATTCCGTCTATTTACTATAAACGGTTTGAATTTTCAGATAAATATAAATCCGATTCGGCAGAACATCTAATAGAGTTTCTTTCGCCGTATCAGCGCATGCTGACTGTTACTGACTATATAAGCGGAATGACTGATAGATATGCAATTGAACTTTACAGGGAACTCACAGGTTTTGGCAAAATATAATCAGCGTTCGGTTCTATTTCTTCCATTAGCCTTAGCTGAATACAACAGGCGGTCAGCTTCCGATAGAAGATTTTTAAGTTCATCACCGCTCCACTGACAAACTCCGATACTCACAGACACTGCAATATCTTTCTTTGAAAATTTCAGACTTTCTATATTCTTACGAATTCTTTCAGCCACAAGGAAAGCATCTTCAATAACTGTATTCGGGAGTATTACCAGAAATTCTTCTCCGCCGAATCTTCCGACAATATCAAAATCTCTCAACGTTTTAATTATTGATTCAGCAATTTTTTTCAGAACGACATCACCTGAAAGATGGCCGAACTCATCATTAATCCGTTTAAAATGATCAACATCAATCATCATCACTGAAAGCGGATTTTCATAGCGTTTAGATTTCTCAATTTCATCTTCCAGGCGTTCCATTGTATGGCGTCTGTTGTAAAGTGACGTCAGAACATCGGTGATCGCCAGCTTTTTGACTTCATTCAATAGAATATAGTTTTTTGCATTTGTCTTAATGCGCGACAGAAGAAGTTCATTGTTAAACGGTTTGGCAATATAATCGTTTGCTCCGATATTCAGCGTGTTGGAAATTGTTTTATAATGAGCAACTCCTGATATTGCAATTATTACAGCCTCCGACCCTCTCTCTCGAAGCTTCATTATTACGTAATTGCCGATCATGTCTTTAAGCACCATGTCTATCAGATAAATATCATATTCCTTATCTGAAGCTAAAAGGAGATCTCCGGATTCATAGTATTCAACATTTGAAATACCTGCCATGGTAAATATTCTTTCCATGATATAGCGGTCCATCTTGCTGTCATCACACACTGCGATTTTAAGTTCAGCCATCTTCTGAAAAACATTATCTTCCCGCATATAAGCAAGAATCGCCGAACGTATTTCTTCGTTTCCGGACTTTTTGGAAATATAATCAACGATGCCGAGAGAAAACATTCTGGTTCGGTATTCATCGCTGTCTGTACCGGTTATAACAACAACAGGAATATTCTTATAAGGAGAATCATTGATCTTAATGATTAGTTCTTCACCTGTCGAATCTTCAAGCTCAATTGCAGTTATGATAAGATCTATTTTGCGGTTTTGTAAAACATTCAGGGAATCATCGAGGTTCTTAGCGAAGGAATATTCAGCACCGATATCAGAACATATCTTTTCAATAAGTGTTCTGTAAAAATTACTGGTTTCCACATGCAATATCGAGTACATAAGCCTCCGCATGCTGCGGCAGTTACCGCAGTAGGTTTTATATCATGATAAATGTTCTTTAAGCTTCTCGATCCATTTCGATCCGTTTTTCTTTTCTTCATCATAAAAATTCAGAAAAACACAGAACCGGTCAAAAGTACTTTGAGTCATGTAATGCTCGAGACGGCATGCTTCAGCTTCGGCTTCTGTTTCGTTTACACAAAGGACTTCTGACAGGAGACGCTTCAAAAGCCGATGCTTATCATATACCCTTTCAGCTTCAGCTCTCCCCTGTTCGGTAAGTTCAACATATCCGTATTTTTCGTAAGTAATAAGATCTTTATCCCGAAGCTTTATAAGTGCTGCAGTTACGCTCGGCATCTTTATTCCGAGAGATTTGGCAATATCCCTTACCCTGACAACTCGGTTCTCTCTTGAAAGAAGTGAAATGGTTTCGATATAATCTTCCATATTCGATGAAAGATCAGAATTATGAGAAAAATCTTCAGCCATCAGGATTCACCGGATAATTCGGCAGTCCAGTTCTCAGCGGGAATGAAATCTTCAAAAACACTAGGCGCGATTTTTTTCATTATCAAAAGCATCTCGTAAGCTGCTCTGCGGATTTCCCACTGCGCATGCTTTTCGAGACGTATTGAAAAGAAATGTCTGAGCTCGCGGAAATTTGCAGTAAACACTATTTCGGTTTCAACAGCATTCGGAAGAACAAAACGAGCGTCTTCTTTTAGAATATTCATTTCTCTCAGCTTGGAATACGTTAGCCTTGAACTTTCCATAAAATCAGAATATAATTTATGCGCTTCCGGATTGTTTTCTATTGAAGGCGGAAGAATGTATGAAAATTCATTTTCACTGACATATCTCTGCGACTGCTGGGAATAGCTTGCCATACGGTGACGTACCAGCTGATGAGTAAACGCACGGGACACTCCCTTAATACGAAAAGACGCGCATGCGTGCTCAAGAATGGAATCATGACCGGTTTTGATTCTCGCTTTAATGAATTTTCCGGCACTCGCATCATCTGCTTTCTCAAACGAAAGATAGCAGGTTCTCCCCGCTCTCTCAATCACCTTCTCCGCGTCGGGAGTATAAGCAATCAGCTCAACTGAAACATTTTTTATTTCGTTCATCCAATATCCTCAAGAAAAGCTCATATGTACAACACGCGCGGAAATAACACAAGCCGATTATTTAAAAAGTTTCATACCCGAAAAACCGAGAAATGAAAGAGCCATAAGACCAGCGCAGATAAATGTAATGGGCAGACCCTTCAGATTTTCAGGAATGTCGGCAAGTTCGAGCCGTTCGCGTATTCCTGCCATCAGATAAAGAGCCAGGGTAAAACCTACTCCTGCACCGAAGCCCTGAACAACCGACTTTAAGAGACCAAGATTCGATCCGACAAAGCCGGAATCGATATTGAGTACAGCGACACCGAGCACGGCGCAATTTGTTGTAATTAGAGGCAGAAATATTCCAAGCGCTTGATAAAGAGACGGCGCCGTCTTGTTAAGAATCATTTCAACAAGCTGAACGAGGGATGCGATTATAAGAATAAAAGCAAGAGTTCTTAGATATGTAAGATCAAAAGGAATCAATAGGTACTGATAAACGACATGTGTGAAAAATGAAGCTATTGTCATTACAAAGATTACCGAAAGCCCCATTCCCAGAGCAGTTTCGGTTTTCTTAGATACTCCGAGAAAAGGACAAAGTCCGAGAATCTGAGACAACACATAGTTGTTTACCAAAACAGTAGCAAGAAGTATAGAAATAAATATTTTGGATTCCATATCAGTTACCCTTTGCCTTAATTCTGTTTATTCCCCATAAGATAAGTCCCAAAGTAAAAAAAGCTCCCGGAGCGGCAACCATAGCTCCAACCGGTTCATAGCCTTTAATGAGAGTGTATCCGAGAAGTTTATTGGCTCCTATAGTTTCACGGATAATTGCAAGGAGACTCAATGTAAGTCCGAAACCTAAACCCATTCCGAGACCGTCGAGTATAGATGCAAAAATTCCGTTTTTAGAAGCAAATTCTTCGGCCCGTCCGAGAATAATACAGTTAACAACAATTAGGGGAATAAATATACCGAGGGCAGAATAAACCGAAGGCTGATAAGCCTTTAATGTCAGCTCTACTATGATAACAAAAGTCGCGATTATTGTAATAAATATCGGAATTCTTATATGAGCAGGAGTTATTCCTTTCACCATTGAAACGAGAATATTGGAACACACTAGAACAAAAGTCGCTGCAAGAGTCATCCATAACGCGTTAGAAAGAGATGTCGATACAGCGAGCGTCGGGCATATTCCGATTCCGATTATTAGGATCGGATTGCGCTTCCATATTCCTTTAGTAAATTCAGCAATCATACTCATTGAACAGCCTCCGCCGAATTAGTCTCTTCACCTGCAGGTATTGTTTCCGAAGGAAGCATTTCGACATTCGCTTTCATTCTGGCGAAACTTTCTTCAATAGAACGTCTTACGGCATTCGTCGTAACGGTAGCACCGGAAATAGCCGAAACCTCATTCGCAGGAATAAGAGAATCTTTCATAGATTCGTTCCAGTCGCCTTTATTTACGACTTTTATTTCTTTAGAAAGAGAAAGAGATTCGAACTGTTTTTCAAACCAAGGCTTAATTTCATCCTCTCCTGCATTACCGGTAACGAAATCAGCAAATGTATATTTCGAAGCAATTTCCTGACATCTTGCACCAAGCCCCGGAGTTTCGCTCTGTTTCATGATAGATATTCCGCGGATAACAAAATTTTCATCAAATCCGACCATGGTTCGCAGTGTTCCGCTGTAACCGGATCCTTCAGCAGTGAACGCATAGCCTTTAACGGTTTTACCGTTTTCATTTATTTCAGCGGTATGGTAGAAAAATTCACCCTTATCGTCTTTAAATGATTTTTCTTCAAGAATGGTAAAGCCTGGTAGAGCCACAGCAAGAGCCAGTTTACTTTTTTCTTTTTCCATTCCGGCTATTACGTTCTTTGTAGAAGAATTCACAAAAGCAAGAAGGAATCCGGCAAAACCGGCAAGAAGAGCGAGAACAAGTGTCGGTTTAACGAAATATTTCATGTTTACCTCTTGCCGTAAACTTTATTTTTTGTGTAACGGTCAATGATAGGAACAAGCGTATTCATGAAAAGTATCGAATACGAGACGCCTTCAGGATAACCGCCGAAAAGCCTGATTGATGCCGCTATAAGACCGCAGCCCGCTCCGAATATCAGCATTCCTTTTTTTGAAACCGGGCTCGTCACCATATCTGTCGCCATAAAAAAAGCGCCGATCATCAATCCTCCGGACAGCAAATGAAAAAGAAGAGCTCTGACAGGTTCAGAAGAATCGGTAAAGAAATAATAAGAAAAAATTACCGTTGAAAAAGAAAGAATATAAGAAACAGGAGTATGCCATGTAATAACACCGGTAACAAGAAGAATCAGTGCTCCTACCAGCAGAAATAAAACAGAAGTTTCACCGATACATCCGCCGACATCACCGAAGAACAGCGACTTCAGCAT
>JAKPJF010000080.1 GCA_029554345.1 Spirochaetota bacterium
GATAAGTTTTCTGATACTTGTATCAGTGAAATTAAAATAGAAGCAAAAGCTGAAGAGGTTCCTAATGAACCGGCTCCTACTGAAGAAACCTTTGATTAATATTAAAAAGAGCGGAGATTCTCCGCTCTTTTTTTATACGGAGTAATTATGAAAAAATATTGGTTGTTGACGTTTGCTATTTTATTATCATCTATTGCAGTTGCACAGGATTCAGATTTTGAGCCGGGGAAAATTAAAATTACGGCAAAAGTTCTAAATGTAAGAAACATTCCTTCTACAGGCGGAGTGATTGTTCTTTCATTGAAAAGAGGAGATGTTGTTGAGACTATTGATAAATCAAAAAGTAAAGTTGAAATTGATGGATTAACTGATTACTGGTATAAAATAAAAAAGGAAGATAAAGCCGGATGGATTTTCGGAGCTTATGTATCCTTTGATATAAATCTTGAAGGTGGATTAATCTGGAAATCTATTAATCCTTCAATCGGGAAAAACTATCTCTGTGTGGCTATCTCTGAGAAAGGATCTGTTTATGCTGGCTGTTCAGATGGCAGTGTTTATGTAAGCAATGAGGGTCCAAAGACCTGGAAAAAGCTTACTCCGCAGGCTCTTGGAGTCAATATTGGAAAGATTAATAATATAGCAATATCAAAATCTGCAATGTGGATTGCCGCTAGCGGTGAAAAAAACGGTGGAGTATGGAAATCCCAGAATAATGGCGGAGCATGGACTCAATTTACTGCTTCTCAGGGGCTTCTGTCCAATGATGTGACTTATATATATGAAGATTCAAAGGGAGTAGTTTATGCCGCAACTTCGAAGGGACTTTGTGTGTCGAAAGACGGTGGTTCAAACTGGAATGTTTATCCTGAAGACAGAAAAATGAAAGGAATATCCTGTGTTGCAGTTCACGGAGATAATGTCTTTGTTGGCACTGATGACGGTCTTTATGTCTGCGCGAATCCTCAGGGAAAATGGGAGCGAATCGGAAAGAAAGAACCTAATATGGGAGATCATATTTTTACTATAGCAGCTACCTCAAAAGGAGAGATCTATGTCGGAACAGATATGGGTCTTACAAAAAGCAATGTTTCTGATTTGAAAAAATGGCAGGCGATTGGCGGCAAAAATATTGTAAACAAGATTCTTTCAGATATATCAGGTAAAATATATGTTGCAACTGATAATGGATTGAATATATCGATTGATAACGGGATTTCCTGGATAACATATAAAAAAGAAAACGGAATAGCCGATAATAAGGTAATTGATTTGTCTATTAATAAGAAAGACGGAACTGTATGGATTACAAGCGGTAATTCCGGATTAAGTTATAACGAATAGTTTTATACCAGAAAAAGCACATCTCAGTGCTTTTTCTGGTTTCTCTCTTAAGCTTCGTTGCCCAACTTCAACATTGAATTCAGGGTTGCTCTCGAATATAAGCATTAAATTAATACTTGCAATATAAACAGCCTCCGAAAAAATTGTACAGCCTTTCTGCTAAAAGCTGAACGCATTTTAGCACCGGTTTTTAATTAAACCATTAGACCCGTTTGGGTCAATATTCCACAGGAAGGAGGACAATCTGTGAGAAATTACGAATTTACCGTGATCATCAGATCCGGCAAAGTAGAAGAGGGCAAAAACGCTCTCAAAGAAATTCTAACAAAATGTGAAGCAACTGTCGTATCAGAAGAGGACTGGGGACTAAGACGCCTTGCCTACGAAATCGACGAGCTCAAAGAAGCTTACTACAGCCATTCAATTCTTGAGGCAACTCCTGATAAAGTAGCTAAGATTTCCGCATTACTAAGACTAAATACAGTATTTTTGCGTTTCTTGTTCGTCGTTCAGGAAAAGAAAACCGCATAAAGGAAGGTTGATATGGCAAATGATATCAACAGAGTATGTCTTGTAGGAAGATTTACAAGAGATCCGGAGCTGAAATTTACTCCGACAAATACTCCTATTGCCAATTTTTCACTTGCGAATAACCGCACTTATGTCGGTCAAAACAGCGAAAAGAAAGAACAGGTTTCTTTTTTCAACTGTATCGCCTGGGGAAAAACAGGGCAAATAATCTCTCAATATTTCAAGAAAGGCCAGAGAATTATTATTGAGGGAAGACTTCAGCAGAGGTCATGGGATGACAAAGACGGAAATAAGCGTTCAACCGTTGAAGTCGTTGTTGAAAATTTTCAGTTTCTTGATGCACCGTCATCGGATAAAGCGCAGTCGGGCGCGAAACCGCAGGAAGTGGACAATTTCCCTGATTACAGAAATGATTCCATTCCCGATTCGCCTTCGTTCAGCGATGATGACATTCCATTTTAATTTATTAGGAGAACAAAATGTCTGAAGATATTAAAGATGTCGAAAGCAGTGAAGATGTAGCTGCAGCAATGACCGGTCTTGAAAGAGACGACAGCTTTGCAAGAGCTTTTAAGGATAAAGACGGCGGAAGAGGAAGAAATTCCCGTTTTAAGAAAAAAGTGTGCAAGTTCTGCCACAACAAAGATATGGTAATCGATTATAAAAAATCCGACATCCTCGAGAAATTTCTTACTGAAAGAGGAAAAATTCTTCCTAGAAGAATTACCGGAACATGCGCGAAACATCAGAGACACATTGCTCTTGAAGTAAAACGTGCAAGAATGATAGCGCTTCTTCCTTTCGTGGTGAAGTTCTAATATGATGCTTTTGATTAGCGCGGCAATTATGATTGCTACTGCTGTTTCCGTTTTTAAAATGGGAAAGTATTCCGCGCTGTGGCTTTTGCCGCTTTCAGTGCTGATGATTTATTTCAGCATTGGATATATTGATATTTTGGTGATTAATTTGTCGGCACTTGCAATCGGAAGTATAACCGGTTTTGCTTACCGTTCAAAAAGGTCGGTTCAGTTTATTGTTTTGACTTCTGTGTTTCTGGTTTTCGGGATTTTTGCAGCTGATTATCTGTATGAGACTAATTATATGGGTGCAAGTCTTTCAAATGAAGCGGAAACTGCTGTTCAGAGTGTTTTAGACAGTGGAAAATTAGATGATAAACAAAAAGCAAAGTTAACTGAAGATTATAAATTTGTTATGGAAATTATGAAGGATTCGACCCCTTTTATGATTTTTCTTTCGGCTCTTATGATATCTTTTGCGGGTTTTTCAATTCTCGATTTGATTTTCAAAAGAATCATGAAAGCGGAAAACTTTATAAAAGGAATAGAGAATTTTAAAATCAATGAGTGGCTTGTATTTTTAGTAATAATTTCTATAGGTCTTATTGTCTTTGACAATGGAGGAAAGTTTTATCCTGCCAAGACGGTTGGGAAAAACATCCTTTTAGTGCTGACTGTTGTGTATTTCATACAGTCGCTCGGGATTATAAAATTTGTACTGATGAAAAAAAGAATTCCGGTTTTTATCATGCCGTTGTTTCTTCTCGGCATGGCAATTTTCAGTATTCGGTTTCGTTGTCATGTTTTTGGCCGGAATCGGACTTCTTGATATATGGGCCGATTTTCGGAAATTTTCACCTGAAAGCATCAAAAGTGATAAAAAAGAGAATTGATATTAAATAATGGAGTTAAGAGATGAAAGTAATTCTTCAGAAAGACGTTTCCAATCTCGGCGACGCCGGTGATATAAAAGAAGTAGCAGACGGCTACGCACGCAATTTTCTTCTTCCTAAAAAACTTGTTATCGCTTACAGCGAAGCAAACGGAAGAACAATTGCTCATCAGAAACATCTGATTAAAGTTAAAAAAGAAAAACGTAAAAAAGAAAGTGAAAAAGTTGCTGATCAGCTCAAGACTGTATCTCTTTCGTTTCAGACAAAAGCGGGAGAAGACGGAAAACTTTTCGGTTCAATTACTACTGCAGATATTTCTGCGAAACTTGCTGAAGCCGGAATCACTGTTGATAAAAGAAAGATCGTTCTTGATGAACAGATAAAACACGTCGGAGAATTTAATATTTCTATTAAACTCGAAGAAGGTGTTTCAGCTCCTCTAAAAGTTACGGTGGTAAAAGAATAATATGCCTGTGCAGAATCTTCCGCCTCATGACATTGACACGGAAGTTTCATGCCTTGCGTCAATCATCGTAAGCAAAGACGCTTTGCTCAAAGTATTAGGAATCCTCCAGTCGGAGGATTTCTATCTTGAGCCTCACCGAATCATTTTTGACGCAGTCAGGGAACTTGACAGAAAAGCCAAACCGGTCGATTTAATTTCACTGCGTCACCAGCTTGTTGAACTGCAGAAACTCGACAGGGCAGGAGGCGAAGCCTACCTAGCAAAACTCTATCAGAGTATTGCAACTTCCGCCAATGCGGAATATTATGCAAACCAGATAAAAGAATACAGTCTGCGCCGCCGTCTTATTGAAACATCAGGTGCGGTAATTGAAAGCTGTTACGATATCAGCAGGGAGACTTCTGAGGTTCTTGATGACGCCGAGAAAATGGTCTTTCAGGTTACCGAAAGACGAATCAGTACGCAGGTTCAGTCGATTCAGCAGATTGTCGGGGACGCCGTTACAAGAATAGAGCGTCTCATTGAAAATAAAAAGGGAGTAACCGGTCTGGCATGCGGTTATTCTGAACTTGATAACATGCTTACAGGATTTCATCCGTCGGAACTTATCATTATGGCGGCACGTCCTGCGATGGGAAAAACAGCGCTTGCCCTCAATATGATGGTAAATGTTGCAGTAAGGGAAAAACGGCCGGTTTTTTTCTTTTCTCTTGAAATGCCTTCAGTACAGCTTCTCATGCGATTGATTTCGATTGAAGCGATGATTGAGCTTCAAAAGCTCAGAACCGGTTTTTTGAATAATGATGAATTAAGAAGAATATATGCAGTTGCCGATAAGTTTTCGGCATGTCCGATGATAATAGATGATACTCCGGGTCTTACGATTACAGAGATCAGGGCAAAGGCCCGCCGTGCATCCCAGAAGGAAAGACTGGGGATAATTATAATCGACTATCTTCAGCTGATTACGACTACGACAAAAGGCGAACGTCATCAGCAGATAGGCGAAATTTCGCGCGGACTGAAGCTTCTTGCACGCGAACTTGAGTGTCCGGTAATTGCTTTGTCCCAGCTTTCTCGAGCTGTTGAGTCCCGTTCTGACCAGATTCCACAGCTTTCTGACTTGAGAGAATCAGGTTCAATCGAGCAGGATGCTGACGTTGTTATGTTTATTTACCGCGAAGAAAAAGTTAAGAAAGATACGGAAAGAAAAGGCCGTGCCGATATAATTGTGGCTAAACAGAGAAACGGTCCGACAGGTACAGTTGAGCTGATGTTCTGGGATAAGTTTACCAAGTTCAATAATCTTGACACGGTTCATTCTTATGATGAGGCAATTCCGGCTGGACAATGATAAGTTTTAATCCGGTAATTTCGATATTTGAAGCCGTCGGAAAGTATATGATTTTCCTCGGCGAAACAGTCAAATGGACTTTCCGCAAGCCCTTTGACGGAAAAAATATCCTGAACCAGATGCTTGAAATAGGATACAAGTCTCTTCCCGTAACATCGATAACAATATTTTTTACCGGAATGGTAATGGCTCTTCAGATAGGAAAATCGATGGACGCGATAATGCCGGGTTCATCAGTTTATATCGGAAGCGGCGTCACCATTTCTATGTTCAGGGAACTAGCTCCCGTTCTTACAGCTCTTCTTCTGGCCGGAAGAATAGGTTCGGCTATCGCAGCTCAGATTGGATCAATGAAAGTGACAGAGCAGATTGATGCACTTGTAACACTTTCAACGAATCCCATTCAATATCTTGCTGTACCACGTCTGATAGCTGCATTAGTAATGACTCCTTGTCTGACATTAATATCAGATCTTATGGGAGTTGTAGGCGGATCAATAATTGCTTTTTTCGCATTAGGCGTGACTCCTGACAAATACTATGACAATATTATAGCCTATGTCACGATAGAAGATTTTTTCAGCGGATTTTCCAAATCTTTTGTTTTTGGTGTTGAAATAGCTTTAATAGCCTGTTATGAGGGATTCAATACCACGGGCGGAGCCGAAGGAGTAGGAAGATCGACAATTCAATCGGTAGTTAAAGCGTCGATGGTAGTCTTGATTTCGGATTATTTTTTAACATATCTTATGCAGGTAATTTGAGGGAAAAATGGAACCATTAGCAGTACGTAAAAAAAAGTTTTTTGATACACTGGAATCTGAAGGCATAAAGAAAGATATTATTGAAGCGTTTAAGGCAGTTGATCCTGTGAGATTTTTTGATAAAATGTTTCAGGATAAGTTTTATACGAATGACTTTATTCCCGTTGGTTACGGAGAAAAAAGCGATTCCATATATCTTGCGGCTAAGATGATCAATGCTCTTTCTCCGGCTGAGAATATGAGAATTCTTGAAGTAGGAACAGGTTCGGGTTTTTCCACTGCCGTATTATCTCTTCTTTGCAGAGAGGTGTTTACAATCGAAATGGATGAAAGGCTAGCGGCATCTGCGAAAACTAGACTTTACGCGCTTGGTTATGAAAATATCCGTTTCTTTTCAGGAGACGGAACCGATCCGGAAATGGATTTGAGCGAACTAGACAGTGCAATTATATGGGGAGCCTGCTATAAGAGGCCGATTTCAACACTTCAATATGTTAAAAGACGCGGTGTGATGGTGTTTCCTATGGGACCTGAGCACATGCAGCAGATTGTCATTATACGAAATGAACCGGATGTAAATACCGGAGCGAATTTTAAAATGAGTTTCGGCGAGCAGGGAATTTTTCCTCCGATTCAGGGAAAATACGGATATGACAAAGTCCTTGATATCGGATCGGAAATAATGGTTGAGACAAACGAACTCGATGAACTTCCTGAAGAAAAGGATAAATAAGGTTTTTCTCTGAAGAAAATAAATGTTTATTGCTAAGCGCTTTCTGCCGAAAATATAAACAGCCATGATCTTCGGAGAAAAAGATGCAAGATTTTGATCTATACGTGAAAAAACAGGGCGGTTATTCGCCAGCCTATTTTGAAAATCCCGATATCGAGTACCATTCGAGAGGGGCGGAAGTAATCAAAAACAATGAGAAGAAGCAGGGAAATTTTAACCGCACTCTGACCATTGCAGCTGCTCTTTGTATCATTTCTTTTACGGCCGGAATGGTAGTCGGAATAAAATTTACAGGAGATCCCAACAAACCCATTGTTGATGAAAAGACAATGCAGGCTGTAAATGAACTAAAATCTCTTGTTTCAAAAAATCCGGATCAGATTCAGTCTACAAGTGATGTTTATCCGAAAGAAGAATATCCATTTGCGGTTAAAATTAATGAAACAATGTCTCTTGATGATTCAAAAAAAGCAGCCGATGCTCTCAGCAAAAGGGGACATACTGTAATTCTTGCTAAAAACGGAGAAGATTATAATCTTTTTATCGGACCCTTTAAGACAATGGAAAATGCTGAAAGTTCCTTGCAAAAAATCAGGGAATATAAGGACTATGCCTTCTGCCGCAATTCTGTTGTAATAAAGAGAATTTGATGATAAGAAGAGCAAATATTTCCGACATAGAAGATATACTAAGTATTCTCGAGCCTTATACAAAAGAAGGTATTGTTCTGAAAAGAACTCATGAAGAGATAGCAGACAGTATTGAACATTTTTATGTTTCCGAAACTGAAGGAAAACTTTCTGGTGTTGCGGCTTATTTTACGTATAGTCCTTTGCTTGTTGAAATTCGTTCTCTTGCAGTCAGAAAAAGTTTTTTCGCCAAAGGAATCGGGAAGAGGCTTGTTAAAAAAATAATACATGATATCAGGGAAATTAATCCTAAAGTAAAAATCTTCGCTCTTACTCTTTCTCCGGAATTTTTTGCCAAATGCGGTTTTAAGAAAGTCGAAAAGGAAACACTTCCTGAGAAAATTTGGAAAGACTGTGTTAACTGCATAAAACAGAATGAATGCGATGAAATCCCGATGGTGTATGCGGAATAATTATGCAGAGAATGGAACGACGGAAACAGAACAGAGTAAAAACCGATAAATTTACTATAGAATACCGTTTTGTTGCAGATGATTTTATGACGC